>JBCCTE010000414.1:0-3561 GCA_039198915.1 Cyanobacteria bacterium P01_D01_bin.73
ACCCGCGACGGCACCAAATAATCCCGCGCCCCTTCCGGTGTGGACTTCGTCAAAATCGGTGTTTCCACTTCCATAAACCCTTCCTGATCTTCTAGGAAGCGGCGCATTGCTTTCACCACCGCGTGACGGGTCTGCAAGTTGGACTGCATCTGTGGGCGGCGCAGATCCAGATAGCGATATTTCAGACGGATTTCTTCGCGCGCCCCTTCACCGTCAATGGTGGAAATTTGGAACGGCAACTGACGCTCTACACCGTTAAGCAGCTCAATATGATCCGCCATCACCTCAACCTGTCCCGTAGGCAGCTTGTCGTTGAGAGATTCTTCGGGACGCTGACTAACTTTGCCCACCACCTTCACTACGTACTCGCTACGCAGGGCATCGGCTTTTTCAAAAGCTTCCGGTAAATCGGGATTGGACGCCACCTGACAAATTCCCGTGCGATCGCGCAGGTCAACGAAAATCACACCGCCATGGTCACGACGGCGATCGACCCAACCAAACAGGGTAACGGTTTGACCAATGTGCTCAGCGCGGAGATCGCCGCAGTAATGGGTTCGCATGGTGGCTTACGAGAGACAGATATGGGTATGAAAAGAAAAAGAATGGAGAAAACAGCGGGGCGTGAAGCCGGGGCGAATTTCAGCGCTTTTTGGTATCGCTTGATTCTTTAGTGAAACCCACTAAGAGTAACCCGTTTCCGCACCCGAGCCAATGGGACCACACCAGATGAAAATGCTTAATACTTCGCAATATAATAGATGGGCGGAGAGAAGCGAATCAATCCGCACGCCCCTCATTGCGGTTTTGTTATGACCCACGCCAGTGCCCCTAACCTTTCCAACCATCTTCCCCAGCGATCGCTTACGGTCGGGATATCTGGGGCTTCTGGCTTAATCTATGCGGTGCGATCGCTGAAATATCTACTGGAAGCGGACTTTACGGTGGACGTGGTGGCGTCGCGGGCGACCTATCAGGTGTGGCAGAACGAAATGGGAATTGCCATGCCCCAGGATCCAGTGGCGCAGGAAAACTTTTGGCGCGACCAGGCGGGTGTATGGGATGCGGGTAAGCTAATTTGCCATCGCTGGAATGATATTGGCGCGACGATCGCCAGTGGCTCCTACCGAACAGCGGGGATGCTAATTATTCCGTGCAGTATGAGTACGGTGGCGAAGTTGGCGACGGGCTTGAGTTCGGGGCTTTTGGAGCGGGCGGCGGATGTGCATTTGAAAGAGGGGCGATCGCTGGTCATCGTGCCGAGGGAAACACCGCTGAGCACTATCCATCTGCGCAACTTGACCACTCTTTCGGAAGTGGGCGTGCGAGTAGTTCCAGCAATTCCCGCCTGGTATCATCACCCCCAAACCATTGAAGACCTGGTGGATTTTGTAGTGGCGCGGGCGCTGGATCAGTTCGGTATCGACTGCGTTCCCCTAAAGCGTTGGGATGGTGGAATCCGTCAAGGATCGCCTAAGAAAGCTGAGAAAACTCCGCAGATAGAAGTGAAAAGCAACCGCAACGGAGTCGCCAACGCAAACGGGGCTCATGCCAATGGAGTTAGCGCCGCCACTTAATAGAACAACCGATCGCCTCAGTAAAGGTTGTGCTGACTTCCGTGTCATCGACGATTGCCTGGAGCGCTTCCCGTAAATAGCTTTGCTTTACCGCTTCGGGCGACTGGGGCTCATCATCGATCGCCCCGATATAGCGCAATACAAACTGTGAATCCACCACAAATGCCTGGGGGGTAAACTCCGCCTGAAAACTGCGAGCCACGTCCTGGGTGGAATCCCATAGGTACGGGAAATTCAGCTTTTGCTCGGCGGCAAATCGTTTCATTGCTTCAAAATCATCGTCCAACGACTTATTTGGATCGTTGGGATTAATGCCTAAAATCGTGATTCTTTGGGGCAGAAATTCTTCTTGCAGTGCCTGAATTCGCGAGAGATACGCCCGCACAAATGGACAGTGGTTGCACATAAATACCATCGCGATCGCCCGGTGACTCTCTAACAGCGTCGCCAGATGTTGCACCTGCCCCGCCACACCAGGAATTTCAAAATCGTGGGCGTACTGACCAATGCGATCGCGAAGGCGGTTATCGAGGCGTTCCATAGGACGGGGCGGCACAGAGACGGTTCGGCGGGATGGAATTGAGACGTGTCGAGGAGGTGTTGTGTTTGAGTGCGAGGGTTTAAGTGCGATCAAGGGGCCACTGTTGGGCGATCGCCTGATACGCAATTAACTTATAAGTCAGCTTAGCAGCGACAAACTCCGATACGACAGATTCGCCCAGCGGCGCTAGTTCCATCACATCGCAACCCAGTACAGTATGGCGCTCAAACACACGACGAAGGAAGGTTAATAATCCATACCAGCTCAGCCCACCCGGCTCCGGAGTTCCGACCCCCGGCATCAGGCTCGGGTCAATGCCGTCCAAGTCCACGGTGATAAATACGTTGCGGGTGGGGATTTTGGCGATCGCTCGGTCAATCCAATCCGGCTGCATTGCAATATCCTGCGCCCAAATCACATTGATACTGTCGGTTTCGCGAATTAACTGCGCCTCCTCCGAACACAGGCTTCGAATGCCCACCTGAAGCGTCGGCAGCCCCATATCCACCACCCGACGCATCACGCACGCATGGTTATAAATGGAATCTTCGTAGGAATGGCGCAGGTCACTATGGGCATCAATTTGCACCACGGTAAACGGCTCTGACGACGCATCTCGATAGGCATCCACCACCCCAGCGGTAATGCTGTGCTCCCCCCCCAGCGCCACCACAAATTTCCCATCGCCAATCAGCCGCGCCACCGTCTCCCGCGTTTCTGTGAGCATCGCCTCGCTGGATAGGTCTGGCTGAGCTGCGGTGTCGGCGATCGCCCGATGGGTCCAAATACCGACGGGCCAAGTCTCCCGATCCACCTCACTGTCATAAAACTCCACTTGCTGGGATGCATCCAACAGCGCCGCCGGACCCAGCTCGCATCCCTGTCGATAGCTGGTGGTGGCCTCGTAGGGAATCGGCAAAATCACCACCCGCGCCGTGTCGTAATCTGCCGCCACTTCCTCGCCAAGGAATTGAATTTCCGATGCTGGGGGGGCGATCACCTGTGACTTAGAAACATCAGAAACCATAGGGCAAGGCAGCGTAAATACGGGTCAAAAGATACCGCTGATCATAGCCAATGGGTACGTGAGCCTTCAAATTTACTCAGGCTTTTTCGACACAATAAAAACTGCCTTATCTTTACTGGGCTGCCATTGATAATCAATGGTGAATTTAGCCTGGGTTAAACTCTCAACTAAATCGTCCGCCGTAAAGACTTTTAGGATGGGAAACAGTCCCAGCGGTCGAACAATACTGCCAACAAAAGCAACGACTTTAAGTAAAGGTGATCCATCTCCTAAACAGACAGTGCTAGTGACAAAAACACCGCCGGGCTTGAGCATTTTATAGACTTTGGCGATCACCGCTTCTTTGTCCTTTAAAAGGTGCAAGATACTAAGCCCCAAGACCATATCAAGGCTTTGATCGGTAATGTTTAGATCAT
>JBCCTE010000415.1:0-3539 GCA_039198915.1 Cyanobacteria bacterium P01_D01_bin.73
GAGCGACGCGCTGGAGGAGTAGTGAGTCTCTCTTCAGATAACAATACTCAGTTCTTTGGACGGGGCTTTACAGGAGGGCTCGGTAGTCGCTTCGAGATCAAAGGTGGTTTACTAGAGCTTTTTGAAAGTTCGCCAGTAAGCTTTAACGAACTGATAGATTTCAGCGGTGGCAGACTCAATCTGAGTTCAAACCGTATTGAAATCGTGGCAGATCAGAACTTTGCCAACCATTCCTCGAACGCAACATTGGTGATTCCCAAGACAGCCTTGGAAAGATCAACAGGTTCCATAACTCTGTCAGCAACAACAGGAATTGTGGTGGAGGAAGGATTATCTTTAGATTTGTCTGGATCCATCAGCTTTTCTGTAAGCAATGGTCCTTTCAGCGCAGATCAGGGACAGGAAATAAATACCAATGGGCGAGGGCTCAGTATTGGAGCAGCTAGCATAAGAGTCGGAGATATTGGAGGGGTTAGCACCATCACGGGGGGCCCAGCACCAGTTGTGTTGGCAGCGAGCCAAGGAAATATTGACGCAGGGGACATTATCACGGCCAGCAGCCAGGCAAGAACAGGACAAATACAGTTAAGCGCACGTGAGGGCAATATTAACGCGGGGGTGCTAAACACTTCGTCATCTGCATCTCTGGCTGGCTTTGTCGACATTGAGGCTCCAAAAGGCAATGTGACCCTGGAATACATCGACTCACGAGGACTAGCGCCATTAGGAGTAGGCGCTAGTGTCTTTGTAAGCAGCGGCGGACGGATACGAATCACCGGAGGATTTAGAGATGAAGCAAATCAGTTTGTTAGCATATCTGCCTCAACTGCAGACCCTGTAGCCCTTGAGGATACTGACTCTTTTGCCGCAGAGACCAGAGTTATTGTGTTGGGAACGTCAGGGTTTGATGAAAATTCTGAGATTCCGTTTCGGGTAGGAGACCCAACCGTAAACGGGACGAAAGGCAATATTCAGACAGGGCTTGTAGAGTTGCCAAGACCTCGCATTATTGACACTCCCAGCCTATTTACTCAGGATGCGGGGCAGGCTGAAGCGAGTGGCAACTCCGGTGTGATAAGAATTACCACTACTCGAGAAGCTAGTGAAGCGAATGAAGACGCCCTTATTGAAGAAGGAGATATAAGGGACGCAATCAGGCTTGGAATGGATGAAAGTCAGGAGTTTGCTGTGCTTCTGCCTCAATCCAGAGATGAAAGTGAGTTGGGGACCGAAGGAAGGAATGGTTACACAACATTGCTTTCCTTCGAGCAAGGAACATTCGTAGGGAAGAACGACGATGTGGGAAGCCGTCGACAGGAATTGAGCGATCGTATCAGCGAACTCACAGGGTTAGAACTCGTCGGAAATCTAGAACATCTTCGGGCTGCGGAATATGGCAACCACTGGGGAGTGTCCTACCAGGTGCCGGTGGTGCAATCCTCATTCGGTTCCATCCAGGAATTGCTTCGAGTTGTGCAAAAGGATCCCGGTATCGTGTCGGCAGTGTTGTACACCTTTGCCCACAAAGACGAATTAGAGCTGGTCTTGGTGCTGCCAACAGGAGAACCTATACGCCACACGGTCGAGAACGTTTCCCTGGCGGACCTAACGCGGACCACCTCTCGATTTCGCCGTCAGCTAACAAACCGATCCTTTGGCAATCTGCCCACCTATTTGCCCACAGCCCAAAAGCTTTACAGTTGGCTAATTGCCCCAATTCGCGAAGATTTGGAACGTAATCAAGTGGAGGTGATTCAATTTTCGCTGGGTACAGGATTGCGCTCTCTTCCGGTGGCAGCTCTACACGACGGCGAACAATTCCTAATCGAAAACTTTGCCGTAGCCGCCATACCAAGCTTTGCTTTGTTAGACACTGAGTATCAATCGCTTCAAGGTTCTGGAGTTTTGGTGGCAGGAACATCGGAGTTTGACACGTTATCCAGCTTGCCAGCAGTCCCCGTAGAAGCAGAGGCGATCGGAAGCGTCTGGAATACAGTGGAACTGTTGAACGAGGACTTCACCTTGGAGGAGATTAAGGCAGCCCGTCGAGATGCAAGTTTCGCGATCGCCCATATGGCGACCCACGCCTTCTTTGAACCTGGAGATCCCAACGACTCTTTTGTGCAACTGTGGGGCAATGAGCGCATTAGCCTGGATGAAATGTCCGCCCTTAATTTCAGTAATCCGCCGCTTGAATTGCTAGTGCTGAGTGCCTGCCGTACCGCTGTGGGAGACGAGCAGGCAGAGCTAGGATTTGCCGGATTATCGGTCCAGTCGGGAGCTAAAAGCGTGGTCGCCAGCCTTTGGCAAGTCAGCGATTCCGGAACATTGGCTCTGATGTCAGAGTTCTACACTTCTCTATCCAACGTACCCGCCAAAGCCGAAGCCCTGCGCCAAGCTCAATTGGCCATGCTATGGGGAGAAGTCACCCTCCAACAGGGCAAGATACAGGGGCGATCGCGAGGTGGGAGTTTGCCATTGCCAAATACCATTACCGACAGTAACCCAGACTTCAGTCATCCTTACTTTTGGTCTGGCTTCACTTTGGTAGGCAGCCCTTGGTGAAGAAGAGTAGCGAGGCCAAACTCTAATCCAGAAAATCAGGCTGGTTTTGATTCTTTGCCCATACTTTCGCGATAGGCAGCGTGCACTGCTTTGACGTTGTACCAATTGAGGAAGATTCGGGCAATTTCTAGGGCTAACTGGGGGCGATCGCGATCAATCAACCATTGCAAAAGCGGCGCGAGGGTTTTCTCATTTAGCCAGCCACCCAGTGACAACACACCCCATAAAACTCGATGGATCCATGTCATTTGGATCATTAGTTTGACATCGAAAGTGGGGTGTTTTTTATAGAAAATAACGCCCATTTTCCCCCGCTCAATTTCTTGCTGAATTAGCTTGGGCACCTGCTCCAGACTAAACGCAGGATGCCAGTGAAAACCAACAGCTTTCGGCGCAGAAATCAGTTTTAAATCTAGCTTTTTCAGTCGCACTCCCAGCTCTAAATCTTCCCAACCGTAGAGCTGAAACTGTAGGTCAAATAATCCTGCTTCTTCTAACCAATGCCGGGCGATCGCCACATTTCCCGTAGCAAAATATGCCCGCGACATATCGGTCACCTTAAAGGGCTCGGACCAAGGATCGTCGAAATTTGCGGTATTCACCACGCGACCGTAGGTGAAACAGCGATCGCTCCCCAGTTCCTCGTAACCTTTTGCCAGTGCCTCGCTGTGTTTCGCTAAAAACGAATCGGTGACCACTAAATCGCTGTCGATGAAAATAATCAGGTCACCCTTAGCAACTTCAACCCCAAAATTTCTTGCCGCTGCGGGTCCCTGGTGATTGCGCTCAAATAGTTTGACGTGGGAGAGGCGATCGCCTGATGCCTTCAGCCAAGGAATCGTGTCATCGGTGGAGCCATCGTCTACCAAAATTACCTCGTAATCCTTAATCAGCGCTCCCTGGGGCAACGCCTGGGATTCAAGTGCCGTCAAGCATTTTTCTAAGATTGGGCGACGATTGTAGGTGGGGATAAC
>JBCCTE010000416.1:0-3536 GCA_039198915.1 Cyanobacteria bacterium P01_D01_bin.73
AAGAAGATGCTGATGTCCCAGTCCCTCGATGAGGTGGTGGAAGACTGCGGACCAAAGCAATCGAAACTGGCGTGGTTAGTGTTAGGACTATTAACCAGTGAAAATAGCATTCGACCCCTGAAAACTCGCATTGAACTGGAGCAGGATTTAATTCAGCTTGGCTATTTTAGCGAGGAAGAATTAGAGGCAGGACATCATGAATCTCACGAAGAGTTAGAGCTGGTTCTAGATATTCTGGTGGCATCGGGTTTGGTGTTTTTTATCCCTGACGAGCCGGTCCATTGTTATCAGCTAGTTCACGATTATTTGGTACAGCTTATTCGCGATCGCCAGGGCAGTGCCATCGAACGACTGCGGGATAATTTAAGTCGAGAAAGGCTGCTGCGACGGCGGAAAGAGTTACAGCTAACGCGAGTTTTAAAACAGCGGCTGCGGTGGGCGATCGCCACAGGAATAACCCTTTGCGGACTATTCGGTTTCAGCAGCTACATCGCCTATTTGAATTGGCGCGAGGCGGCGAATGAGCGATATTTAGCCAACAGTTTGCAGGTGGAAAATCAGGCGCAGCAGGCATCAGCATCGGCGATCGCCCCCCAGCCAACCCGCTTGAACGACGGTAGATTCCCTACGCCAACTCCGGAAACGTCCCCCAGCGGACTGGTTCCGGAAGTTTTGGCGGGCGACAACAAGCCTGGCGTGGATCCGAATGAACCGCCCCCGATGCCAGAGTCAGGCGATCGCTCGGTGCCGTCGCGGGATGCGCTGCTGAAAAATCTGTCGGAGCTATTGACCAAGGCTCCGTTCAATCCCAACCCGTCCCTGGCGGCTCAAATTGACGTTACCCACGGCGCGACCCTGGCTCAGCTTTTGGATCCGCTGGTAGTGCGATCGCGAGTCGTCGGGGGATTTCGAACCTCATCCGTCGCGCCCATTCAAGACCTCGCCTGGCAGCCGGGGGGCGATCGCTTTGGGCTCATTGATTACACCGGTAGCGCTCAAATTTATGACCGGGACGGGAAGCTACTGCATCGGCTAGATTCCCTCAACCGCGGGCGATCGCTACAGCTGCTGTGGCATCCCAACGGGCGCACCCTAATGACGCGCCACAGTTCCGGCGTGGTGACGCTGTGGGATCAGGACGGCAATTGGCAAGTCAGTTTTCGACTACCGGCGCTAATCACCAGCAATACGGCGATCGCCTGGGCATGGAGCGGGCAACACCTGGCGATCGCCCATCCCCGTCGCCCGCGCCTGTGGATTTGGGACACAACCAAACTGGGGCAAAGTACATCGCCGAAAAATACGCTGCAACTCCCAGCGATCGCCCGCAGCCTCGCCTGGCAACCCGTCAGAAATGCAGCTAAGAATAACGTTCCTAGGTTGGCGATCGGGTTAGCCAACGGCACAATTGCCCTCACCACCGATCAGCAAAATTTGGATTCTGAACTTTGGCCCGCAGGCGATCAGCCCATCACGGCGATGGCATGGAAACCAGTTAAGTCTGGCGATCGCCCTCAAAGCCACCGACTGGTCAGCATCGGCGCCACGATTATTTTGTGGGACGGCAAGGGTAAAGCCGTGCATATTTCCGATTGGCCAGCGGCATTCCCACGCACCGTACTCCGCGAGGAATCTGGTCTGACGTCGCGTCGGGCGCTGTCTCGGCAGATTTTACAGTGGCAGCCCCAGGGCAATTTGCTCACCCTGCTAACGTCGCCATCGAGCGATCGCCCCCAAGGCGTCGGCGTCTGGCAATTGGACTCATCCGGCAACAAGCTGAACTGGATACGCAGCTTAGACTATTCTCAGGGACTGTTCAGCGCAATGGCTTGGCGCAGCGATGGTTCCATGTTGCTAACGGGCGATCGCACCGGCATCGTACGTCGTTGGCCCCTGCGGCGATCGACCCAGAAACAGCTACTGTGCGCCGAAACGGATCATTGCCCAGAATTGCCTTAGCCTCAAATCAGATCCCAGCCTAAATTCGGACAGGTAAAACCACCCTAAACTCTGTCCCTTTTCCAGGAGTAGAATTACAGCTCAACTTTCCCTTATGGACTTCAGTAACGATTTGATGGCTAACGGACAAGCCAAGACCAGTCCCTTTGCCTACAGGTTTTGTGGTGAAAAACGGGTCAAATATTTTGTCTTTAACATCGTCAAAAATTCCCGTTCCATTATCGGCGATCGAGATTAGAACGCTATTTTTAGAATCACCTTCCGATTCCATGGCGGTCCTAATCCAAAGCTTGCTACTTTTACTTACTCCGTTGCTTATTCCTCGATTCCTGTCTGCTTCTTCCAGCGCATCTAAAGCGTTCTTCAAAATATCTAGAAATACTTGATTAAGCTGTCTGGGAGAACAGTGAATATTCGGAATATTTCTACCGTAGGACTTAATTACCTCAACACCAGATTCTCCGACTCCTGAATCAATACGACTTTGCAGAATCATCAACACTGCATCCAAGCCATCGTGAACATCCACAACTTTGAAATGTGATTCATTCAGTCGGGAAAAGCTTTGGAAAGAATCAACAATATCACTAACGCGCTGAACCCCATTCTGCATGGAGGCAATCATATTTGGCATATCCCTCTGAACAAAATCAAGTTCAAGTGCGGCGATCGCCCCCTGAAGCACTTCATTAGGCTGAGGATATTCTTGCTGGTATAGATGAACAACCTTAAGTAGGTCGCGAGAATAATGCTCGATATGCCTTAAATTGCCGTTGATAAAAGTCATCGGGTTGTTGATTTCATGGGCAAGACCCGCAGCCATGTGCCCCAAACTGGATAATTTCTCAGCCTGAACCAATTGCGCCTGGGCATGTTGCAATTCCCTGAGCGTCTCTTTTAAACACTGATTCTGCTCCCTCAGCGCCTTCTCATTAGTTTGCCGTTCGATTTCGCCCGCCGATCGCGCTGCAAAAATTTTGAGAATTGCCTCTAGCTCTTCACAACGCTGGTTCAAAGGTTCCGTATCCAAACCAGCCAGATGCCCAATTACCTTTCCATGGCTGTCTTGGATAGCAATGCCCAAGTAACTCTCTGCGCCCAGATCCACCAAATCCTTATCTTCTGGGAACATCTGCTGGATACCACGCTCGTAGATTCGCAGTCCCTCGTCAACAACGATGTCGCAAGGAGTTCCTGAAAGCGGATATCTGAAATTGGTACCAAAGTCGTCGCCTGCCCAGAAAGCTAATATGTTAGCTGCTGGACATTCCCCATCAATGAACTCAGCAATAAACGCGTATTTGATTCCAAGTAGTTCTGCAAGGTAGCGAGAACAAGCTTGGAAGAACTTCTCCCCAACTTGAGAAGCGATTCCTTCAACAATTAGTTTGAGATCATCTTCCCAATGACGCCTTTCCTGTTCGATTTTTTTAGGGAATTTAGCTGAATTAGGGACGGAGAGTGAGGAGCTCATTAACTTAAAAAATTAGGATTTAAAGATGATGATTTGGATTGTTGAACTCTAACTGGCTTTGATATTGATTTAGGGTGTTTCAGTAATTAGGACGAGGAACCCC
>JBCCTE010000417.1:0-3527 GCA_039198915.1 Cyanobacteria bacterium P01_D01_bin.73
CCAAATTCTCTACGCTCGCGAAGCCCGAGGCTACAGTCTGGGGTTGTTAATTATCGCCCTCAGCACCCTGGCATTTTTAAAAGCGCTGCAAGCCACCCGTACCCGATCCGGCAATCCCCGCGCCCGCTGGATTCTCTACGCCGTTAGCTTGATGGTTGGAATCTACACCCAACTGCCGTTTTTGTTGGTGATTGTCACCCACGGCATTTTTGTGTGGGGACACCGTCGAACACTGATGAAAAGCTGGCGATCGCCCACCCCCTTCTCGCGCTTTCTCGGCAACTACATTCGCGCCTGCATCGCCACCCTGATTGCCTTCAGTCCCTGGCTTTATTTCATCCTCACCTACCGACAACAAATCGGCTGGCTAAATCGCGACCTTTCCGCACCGGTCCTACTCCAGCGGTGGTTGTTTAACCTGTCCGCCATCCTCTTCGACGCCCAGCTAGGGTTCCGCGAGCAGCCCCTCTTTAATATCACCGCCAGCAACGGCGATCCCGTGCGGCTAATCGATGCCCCGTTAATTTCCATCGGCGTCGTCACCGTTGTGGGACTCGCGATCGCCAGCATTGTTTGGATGATGCGATCGCAGCCCCGCGCCCTGTGGCTACTGCCCATTAGCTGGCTGGGCACCGTGATCCCCTTCGCCACCCTGGACCTACTAACTGGCGGACAGCGCTCCACCATCCCCCGCTATTTCCTGGTGGCATACCTGGGGCTCGCCATCGTTCTTGGCTGGGCGATCGCCCAGTTCTGGCGGAACCTCAGTCGCCAACCCCGGCTATTTCAATTTATCTACGGCTTTGCTTCCATGAGCCTAATCATCAGCGCCCTCTCGTCGGCGTACCATGGCACCCAGTCAGAAACCTGGTGGCACAAGTACAGCAGCTACGACGTACCGGCGATCGCCCAAGTGCTAACCGACTCCCTAGCGCCCCCCGATCCCACCCGCTCAACGGTACCCGATCAGATTGTGCTTACCAGCGCTGATCCCCTACGGCTGCTGACCCTAACGCCCCGGCTCAAAGACGGCATCGCCCTACAAATTTTGCCCGCCGAAGCCTCTGTTCCTGCCGAAGCGCCGCCGCTGCCCAACTTTGCCTACTATCCCCCGAATTCGTGGCGATCGCAGCCTAGTCAAATTCAGCAAACACAATTTCCCAACCTTTGGCGGCGCAAATCTTAGAAGATCTTTGATCCGTCACTGCAATTGACCGCAAACCTTGGACTATTTTTTAGACAATCCATCTGAAATCCTGATGGGCAATGTCACTGCCAGAGAATAGTCAGTGGGATTTACAAAGAAAATATAAAATACAGGTGAACCCAATCGAAAAAGTGATGGCAGTCCTTGGGGCACCGAGGGTTAATTCCCTTTGCCGGGTAACTCTTCTGAGACCGTTCAATCGGTGATTAAGCCATCACCACTGTCAATTATTGGCTTGTACGCTCATCAGCGGAAATAACGGCAACTCCCTTGCCTAAGGCTGTCATTAGTTGCACCTCAAACCTAGCATTGGGAGTTTCAGCTCCCAGTATTTCCCCTCGCACAGGACTTATGACCTGTACTTGATGGCATCCCTTAGCATCTTCCCTTGAGACCTTAGTACTTCACTGGTCCACCCCCTCAGCAGCGGGAACACTGCTCCAAATAATGTCTTCGCCCCATCGATCGCCCCTTTGGCTAACTGCTTCCCCCAGTCGCCGTCGCTTCCTTAAGCTGGCGGGGCTATTCTCTGGCGCCGTTGCCCTAAGCACCAGCAACGTCGGCTGCCAAGGAACTGGTAGCCAGCAGGTCTCCGAAAGTGCCAGGGATACGGTCAAAAGCGGCGGTATCGTGCGCGTTGGATATTTGCCGATCACCGACTCAGCGCCCCTGCTAGTTGCCCACGACAAAGGATTTTTTCGAAATGAGGGGCTAGAAAGCGATCGCCCAGCGCCCTATCGTTCTTGGAAAGCGATCGCCAAAGCTTTTATGGAAGGTCAGGTCAACGTTATCCATATCCTGATGCCCGCCAGTTTATGGTTACGCTACCGCCTAAACTTTCCTGCCAAAGTTGTCGCCTGGAACCATACAAACGGCTCCGCAATCACGGTGCACCCGAGCATTAAACACCCTGAGCAACTGGGGGGACGTACCATTGCCATCCCATTTTGGTACTCCATCCACAACGTCGTGCTGCAACTGCTGCTCAAAAAACATGGTCTGAAATCCGTCTCCAGTCTGGCTTTAAATCGCCGCCTCGCGCCAGATGAGGTTGGGCTTGTGGTGTTGCCGCCGCCAGACATGATCAAAGCACTAAGCAATGAAGATATTGCCGGTTATATCGTTGCCGAGCCCTTTAACTCGGCCGCAGAAACGGCACGGGTGGGGCGTCTGCTGCGGCTAACAGGAGATATTTGGCGTGACCATGCCTGCTGTGTCGTATTGATGCATGAAACAGACCTTCGCGATCGCCCAAACTGGAGCCAAAGTGTTGTCAATGCGATCGTAAAAGCGCAACAATGGTCTAGAGGAAATCGCCCCGAACTCGCTCACCTCCTATCCAAAAACGGCAGCAATTATATGCCGCAATCTGTCGACGTTTTGGATCGCATACTAAATCGTTATAGCAACGACTTTTACCGTAACGAAGGAGCAATTCATCATCCTGAATGGCGATCGCGCCGCATTGATTTCCAGCCCTATCCATTTCCGTCCTACACAATGGACTTGGTAAAAACTTTAAAAAACACCCTGTTAGATGAATCAGGAACTTTTGTACAGGATTTGGACCCTAATGTCGTTGCTCAAGATTTAGTCGACAGTCAGTTTGTAACCCGGGCAATTAATCTTGTGGGTGGTCCACAGGCATTCAGCTTGCCAGCAGATCTTTTGCGCTCTGAGACCTTGGAAATTTAATACTAAAAATTTAAGACTGGAACCTTAGTATTCGACCTTAGATTGAGTGGCAATCTCGTTCTGAATTCCCCGTGACTTCTACTTCCAATCGATCCTATTCGTCTCCTTTCTCAATTAGCCATACTTTGCGGTATGGAATCGTTGCCCTTGTGACAGGTAGTGTCATTGCAGTGGGGGGACTGACGACCTGGTTTAGTTATGAAAGTCAGCTCAAAACCATCAGGAATCTTAAGCAAGTCAAGATCGAAAAATCCTCTAAGCAGGTGGGATTCTTTCTGGAGAACCTTAAAAATCCGCTTGATTACCTATCTCAATTTCCCGGCGTTGCAGAGCTTGATCCTGAGCAGCAGCTCCAGTTTTTACGAGGCATTGTGGAAAGTAATGACGCGTACTTTTCAATGGCGATCGTGCAAAAGGATGGTAATGTTTCTAGCGCAATTGCGCCTTTTAGCTCAGATCAAGATCAGGAAATTAATTATTTAATTAATTACTCTGGTGTGAGTTGGAGGGAGGTCATCGAAACAGAAGCCCAAGTTAAGGGACCAGTTAGATTTCACGTTGCCTCCTCCCCCATGAGATATGCATTCCACAGGTTTACACCTGTGGTTAGCAGTGATCTATCCCC
>JBCCTE010000418.1:0-3527 GCA_039198915.1 Cyanobacteria bacterium P01_D01_bin.73
CCGCGTAAATATCAAAAAAACAGTTGTCGTTGATTTTGACTCCAGTTTTTCAACACGCCTTTTATGAAGTTTTGATGTTTACGCGGACATCTATCTATACGGATGCTGTTCAGTTCTTGAGTGCGCCCTGCGGCTGATTGTTGTCCAATTGTTTTTTGAGAGATGCGGCAGGGGATATGGCAGGATCTAAAGTTGCGTTTTCGAGAATTGCGTTTTCGAACACTGCTTTGAATCCTTTGGCTGAATTCGTCTTTCCATTGCCCTGCCGCTAACTCGAGCTAATTTGTGAGCTACCTCAAATCCCACCCCCCTTCCAACCGCCGCCCGTCCAGCGAGCAGCTTCGTCAATTGCGCGATCGCCTCGATGAATCACTGCAATCGGTGGCGTCGCTGATGCTGTTTCCCGGTGCAATTACCGGAGAGCCGGGGCAGATGTTTATGGGAGTGCTCCACAGTTTGCGTGACGCGAGCTATCCCTCCACGTCGCCGCTGGAATCCTACGGGGATTGGTTTCGGGCGTTGGCGCAGGATGGACGTACCTGGCGAGCTTGGATTATTGACTGTTTGCTGAAGGCAGAGAATCCGTTTTCGGAAGCAGCGCAGTCGAAGGATTTTGCGGATTTACCGACAGCTTTGGTGACGGCGGCGCGGCAGGATTTGCAGGCGATGGGGGAGATTGCCGGGTGTGATGATCAAGAGCTGGCGCAGTGGTCGGCAGCTTTTGCGCCTCGGGAAACGAGCCTGCCCCGCTGGGAGGGAACGGAGCCGGAGCCGGTCCAACCCACCGGCAAGCAGGAGCTGGAGGAGGCGATCGCCCAGTTGCCCTTGACCCTAAATGAGTCTCAAAACTGGGGCGAGCATCTGGAAACGTTGGCGGCGTACTATCGCCAAATCGGAATCGGAACCTACTGCAAAACGCGGGCATTCCGCTGGCGATCGCGGCAATTATCTGGCATTTCTCGACCTAGCGCGATCGCCCTAACGGATTTGGTGGGCTACGACCGGGCGAAGGAAGCCCTGGTGCGCAATACGGAGTTTTTGCTGGGGGGACACCGGGCGCTCAATGTTTTGCTCTACGGCAGTCGCGGGTCGGGCAAGTCGTCGCTGGTAAAGGCACTGCTGTCGGAGTATAGCGATCGCGGATTACGGCTAGTAGAGGTAGCGAAGGATGAATTGCGATCGCTGCCGGATTTGGTGGATCGACTATCCAGCGCTCCCGACCGCTACAAGTTCATCGTGTTTGTGGATGACCTGTCCTTTGAAGAGGACGACAACGATTTCAAGGCGCTGAAGGTGGTTTTGGAAGGCAGCACTACGGAGCGTCCAGATAATGTCGTAGTTTATGCCACAACCAATCGCCGCCATTTGGTGCGGGAATATTTCGAAGAGCGCCCCCGCCCGAAGGACGCCGACGAAATCCATAACTGGGATACGGTGCAGGAGAAGCTGTCCTTTAGCGATCGCTTTGGGCTGACGCTGACTTTCGAACCGGCAAATCAGGATAAGTATTTAGATATCGTTAATCACTTGGCGTCGCAGGCTGAGTTGGATATCGAGGCGGAACAGCTTCGATTCCGGGCGCTTCAGTGGGCAACGCAGCATAACGGCCGGTCTGGGCGATCGGCGCGGCAGTTTATTGACTACTTAACCGCTGAATTGGCTATGGAGTTGGCAGCAGATTCAGCATCCGAATCCGCCAGCGATAATGCGGAAGAGGCTCCTACAGAAGACGCCTCAAATAGTGCCGACGAGTAGTGCTGACAAGCAAATATGCCAATGACTAATCGCGATCGCCAATCCCTTTACCCCGCCCTCGCCAACAAAACCTACGGCAACTTCGGTGGGCAGGGACCGATGTCCCAGCAGACCCTGGATGCGATCGCCAACGCCTACCAAGAAGTACAAACCCTGGGTCCCTTTGGCGGCGCAGTTAAAGCATGGCTCGATCGCGAAGTCCCCGCCCTCCGCCAGGCGATCGCCGAAGAATTGCACGCGCCCCCTAGCACCATCGCCATCACGGAAAACGTCACCGATGGCTGCAACATTGCTCTATGGGGGCTGCCCTGGGAGTCGGGCGATCGCATTTTGATGTCCGACAGCGAACACCCCGGCGTCGTGGCGATTATTCAAGAACTGATGCAGCGGTTTGGCGTTGAGACGGATATCTATCCCATTCAGGATTTGGCGACGGATGAAGAAGCAGGCGATCGCATTGCCGCTGGTCTGACCCCACGCACCAAACTCGTTGTACTCAGCCACATTGCCTGGAATACCGGCGCAGTTTTGCCCCTCAAACAAATTGTTGACCACTGCCATGGCAACGGAACGCTGGTGCTGGCGGATGCGGCGCAAACTGTTGGAATGCTGCCGCTGAATCTGCCGGAAACGGGCGTCGATTTCTATGCGTTCACCGGTCACAAATGGCTATGCGGTCCCGCAGGCGTCGGCGGCTTGTACGTCAGTCCCGATATCAAACTACGCCCCACCTTTATCGGCTGGCGCAGCATTAACTTCTCCGAAACCGGTGCACCCGCGGGCTACGAAAACAGTGCCAAACAGTACGAAGTCGCCACCTCCGCCTATCCCCTCTACGTCGGTCTGCGCACCGCCATTGAACAGCATCGCGATTGTGGCACCACCGAAGATCGTTACGCCCGCATCTGTCAGCTCAGCGCCCGAACCTGGGAACAATTGCAAGGGATATCAGGGGTGGAATGCCTGCATCCGACGCCTCCGAAGTCGGGATTAATTTCCTTCCGAGTGGGCGATCGCTCCAGTTCAAATCCTGCCACTGGATCACGGGCAGACCGACATCGCCATCAGGGCATCGTAGACACGCTGGAATCCCAGAATATTTTGACCCGCACCCTACTCAACCCATCCTGCGTGCGTGTCTGTTGGCACTATCTCAGTACGGAGAAGGACGGGGATCAATTTATCAGTGCTTTGCAAGCGGCGATCGCCTCCGGCTAAGTCTCAAAACCCACCGCCGCACCAGATTCACCAAGGCAAGGCAAAAGTTTACAATCTTGCGTTTGGTATCTCCTCGTCCGGATAGGACGGTCTATCGGGCCGTAAAACGAGGTTAGGCTATGGTGTGAACGGTAACCATCGCGATCGCCCCTAGCCCGCACCAGCGATACGTATCATCCCAGCATTGCTCCAGCTCTGTCTCGAACACTCATTACTAACTGAAACGCCACAAACCCCTTGCGGAAAACGCGGAAAACAATGAACCAGCCCCCCATGAAATCCACCGCCAAAGTCCCCGTTTCTGTTTTGATTCCCGCAAAAAACGAGGAATCTAACCTGCCGGCTTGTTTAGAGAGCGTGGCGCGGGCAGACGAAGTCTTTGTGGTGGATTCTCAGAGCGAGGATCGGTCTATTGAAATTTGCGAACAGCTCGGTGCAAAGGTTGTTCAATTTGACTTCAATGGTACCTGGCCAAAGAAGAAGAATTGGTCTCTGGAAAACCTACCGTTCCGCAATGAATGGGTGTTGATCGTAGACTGTGATGAGCGAATTAC
>JBCCTE010000419.1:0-3525 GCA_039198915.1 Cyanobacteria bacterium P01_D01_bin.73
AAGCGCTTCGATGCCTACAGTCCCCGCGCCTACGCTGAAGATTTGCAGGAATTAATGAACAGTCTAGGTATTGAAAAAGCCTGGCTGGTGGGCCATTCCCTCGGCGGTACGATCGCCCTTTGGGGAGCGCACCATATTGGTGATCGCGTGGCCGGGGTCATTTGCCTCAACTCCGGCGGCGGCATTTACCTCGAAGAAGAATTTCGCACCTTCCGCACCGTGGGGCAGCGCCTAATCAACTGGCGACCGCGATGGCTGAAAAATTTCCCAGTGCTGCACTGGATGTTTCGATACGACAGCGTGCCCAAGCCCCTGCCGATGGAGTGGGGGAAACAGCGGGCGATCGACTTTATGACCGCTGACCAGGAATCTGCCCTTGGTTCGCTACTGTCCTCCACCACCCGCGCCGAAGTACACCGCCTGCCTCAGCTCGTATCCCAACTCCAGCAGCCCGCGTACTTTATTGCTGGGGAGCGCGACAACGTGATGGAGCCCCGCTATGTTCGCCACCTTGCCAGCTACCATCCCCTGTTTGGGGTTTCCGGCGGCAATTTAATCGAGCTAGACGGCTGTGGGCATATGGGCATGATTGAGCAGCCCCAACCCGTTGCCCGTCACATTAGCGATATCCTTGAGCGCCACTCCGACGCTAAATCCTCGGCAGTTTTGGAAAAGGCACTGTAGCCTAATCGCCGCCTCACCATCGAATAAGCTAAAATCCGACACAAAATCTGAAGAATCAGTACTAATGGCGATCGCCAGCGTGGATGGTGGCAAGATGAGGGATGCAAGATTCAGCATTTTTAGCGCCATTCGTTATCTTTGACGCTAGAGGCGCGTGCCAAAATCTCGATTCTCGTTTTTCCGTTTAGGAGGAAAAGCCTGTGACCTCTGCTTTTCAATGGACCTGTGCCCTATCAACCTGTGTGTCCCTGGAAGCGGCGGTGAAGGACGCAGTGGAGCGGGCGGTGGCGGCGATCGCGGGACCGGCGGATTTAGCGATCGTCTTTATCTCTTCGGCGTTTACCAGTGAATATTCCCGGTTTATGCCCCTGCTGCGAGATGCGCTATCGGAGCACTATGATGAGCTGCCGGCGATTATTGGCTGTGGCGGCGGTGGCGTGGTGGGGACCCATACGGACGGTCGCACCGATGAATTGGAGGACGAACCGGCGCTGAGCTTAACCCTGGCGTCGATGCCCGGTGCTCAGGTGACGGCATTTCATATCAGCAACGGGGATTTGCCCGACCTGGACAGCCCACCTGATGCTTGGTCGGTGCTGGTGGGTGTGGATCCAAAGTATCAGCCTGATTTTGTGCTGTTGGCGGATCCAGCGCTCAAGGAAATTAACGAGCTGCTTCAGGGACTAGATTTTGCCTATGCTAGTTCGGTGAAAATTGGCGGGCTGGCAAGCGGGCTGTCATCGCGGGCAAGCCGGGTATTGTTCCACGATTACAGCGCCTACGGTGAAGGGGCGGTGGGCGTGGCGCTGACGGGGGCGGTGAAAATTGACCCCATTGTGGCTCAAGGATGTCGCCCCATTGGCAAGCCTTTTTGGGTGACCGAGTGCGATCGCAATATCGTGCTGAAGGTGGAGGAGCAAAGCCAGCCCGACCAAATGTCTGGCGGTGGGGACGATCGCCCGCCATTGTTCGTTCTGCGGGAGTTAATCCAGACGCTGGAGTCGAGCGATCGCAAATTGGCGGAGGAGGCGCTATTTGTGGGGGTGGCGCGAGATGAATTTCGCAGCACCTTGGAGCCGGGAGATTTTCTGATTCGTAATTTGCTAGGGGTGGATCCCAGTGCCGGAGCAGTAGCCATTGGCGATCGCATCCGAGCCGGACAGCGTATCCAGTTCCACTTGCGAGACGCCAGCACGTCGGCGGAAGACTTGGAAACTCTGTTGCAACGCTACTTGCTGAAAGCGTCGGAACATCCAGAGCAGGCGCGGCCGGTGGGGGCGCTAATGTTTGCCTGTTTGGGGCGAGGCGAGGGTCTGTATGGGGAGCCAAACTTTGATTCCGGCGTGGCGCACAAGGTTTTGGGGGCGCTGCCCATTGGCGGATTTTTCTGCAACGGCGAGCTAGGACCGGTTGGCAACACCACTTTCGTCCACGGTTACACGTCGGTATTTGGGCTGATTCGCCCGGCGTAGTTCCTTTCGCTTAATTTTTGCGCGGAATTTCTGACCTGAGGCTTCGGCGCTGAATTAGTAAATACAGACAGGTTCACATGCGAGGGCAAGTATGGCTGCTGACTCGTCGATTGCTCAGGGCGTAATTGACCAGGATTTGATTGATAGCACGTTGCAGCGGCTGCGATCGCTCACCCAGCTCGATGTTCGCGATCGCTGGCGGGTGCATATTGGCGACTTGCCGATAGCGATGGGCACGGACGCCGAGAATTGGGGTAGTTGGGCGGTGCCGCCCCCGGATGAGCGCGGATATTTGATGGGCGATCGCGGTCGGCAGGTTCGCTGGCTGGGGCAGGTCATTACGGTGCCCGAGGCATTGACGGACGATGGCTGGCCGCTGGCAGGGTTGCGATTGCGGTTTGCGTTGGGGTGGTGGTCAGAAGATGCGCAGGTTTATGTCAATGGAAACCTAGTGCAAGAAGGAGATTTATTTGATTGTTTTTCCCGCGTTGTTTTGTCCGATTCGGTGGCAATTGGTGACACCTGGAGCGTTGCCATTCGGTTGGTTAGTCCTGGCCATGACGATGGGGCATTGGTGCGATCGCGATTGTTATTTGAACCAATTGATTTCGATCCGCATCAGCTAAGTCCAAATGCATCAATGGAACCGGGATTTATCGCAGATGAATTGGAGACTGTTCACGCCTATTTAAACGCTGATATTTTCCCGAAATTCACGTTGCGATCGCTCAAAGCAGCCCAGCGAGATTTCAACCAAAAAATAGCCTATTTAAACTGGCCAAAGGATGACGATGGCACCGTCAGCGTAGATCGACTAGTTGATTCAATTCAAAGAATACGTCTGCAAATGATTCAGCAGGGCTGGTCAGATTGCATTAAGGCTCGCAAGATTGAGCCCGTTGGTCACGCCCATTTGGATATGGTTTGGCTGTGGCCTTTACAAGAAACTTACGAAGTCGCGGAAAAGACTTTTAACTCGGTCCTAAAGCTACAGCAGATCAATGCAGATTTAACTTTTTGCCACTCTAGCCCTGCACTTCTAGAGTGGCTAGAAATTAATCGCCCTGAGTTATTTATCCAGATACAAGATTCCGTTAAAAGCGGTCAGTTTGAAATTGCAGCGGGGCTATGGATCGAGCCTGAGTTTAACTTGATTAGTGGTGAGGCGATCACCCGCCAATTACTCTACGGTCAACGCTACGTCCAAGAAAAATTCACTGATGCTCAAGGCGAACCTATCTTGACAAAAGTTGCCTGGCTGCCGGATAGTTTCGGGTTTTGCTGGCAACTGCCGCAACTCTTTAAGAAGGCAGGTATTTATTATTTCCTAACCCAAAAACTACGGTGGAATGACAGCACAGAGTTTCCC
>JBCCTE010000420.1:0-3515 GCA_039198915.1 Cyanobacteria bacterium P01_D01_bin.73
AAATAGTCGTAAATAAACCGCGATCGCCGTGGGTACCTCATCGGGGGCATCCGGCACAACTCCAGGCGTATGGTCCACCAATACGCCTCGACCGCACCATCGATAGCGATCGCCCACTAATTTATTGGCCGGTGGACCCGCCCAGTCCTCTAACTCGGGAGCATACAGCGCCACCACCGGTAGCCGCATTTGGCAGGGCTCACAAAAAGTTTGCCCAACAGGGTTACGAGCCTGACACGACGGATTCGGACAAATTGATTCGCTGGGAGAGGCTGGCTGCATTGCAGAAGAGGGAGTAAACGAGACACAACCGGAAGGCTGGCAGTAGAAAGCACACGGGAAGCAGACGGTAAACGGTGGGCGGCAGAAGCTTTAGACGGTTTAGGTTGCTCTAGATCAACCAGCAGGTCAAACGCGTTGAAATTTGGCGCACTAAACGGTGTGTAAGACAACTCCCACCGCACAGTCTAGCGGATTGCTATTGGCGGGATGGCATCATTCGGCGGAACTGTTGGTATCTTCTGAAATTGCGGTGTCAGTGAAAGCAGTCAGGCGATCGCCAATCTTCTGCCGCAGGGCGGTGTAGCGTGCAACAGCCTCCGTTAATGTTTCGCTCGAGATTGCTGGCTGATCAACGGACAGCGTCCAGTGGGGTTGATTATCGATTAGCAACTGGGTCAGGGCGATCGCCGCCTCCAGTCCCAAGTTCAGCCGAGCCAAATCGTCATTATTATTTGCAAAATCGGGCAATTCCAGAAACGCCGCACTGGGCTCTGAAAAAGCATCAAAGGCTTTGGCAACGTAGAGCAACAAGTCCGCCAGTTCGAAAAAGTCGGGCGTCATTTGCACATCGGTCTGCATATGGATTCGATGCAAACGCAACGTTATGTCCACACTTCCCTTCCAATCTGCCCCAGCTTCTGCCGCGTCCTGTTCCTGAGTTAGGATGCTGCGAATTTGAGACTGCTCCAGATCTGGCCAGAGCTTGTAGAGCGCCCAGGTGTTGTCGAAGGTGGAGCGATCGCCCCTCCAAAGCTGCCCACGAGGGTGAAGATCATCCGCCGCCGTCCAGGGACCCAAATCAATCGCCATCTGGGACAAACTATTAATCGCCGTTGCCTTAATTGCCTGCGATAGTTCTGCCGACGGAGCATCATCGGGCGAGAAACCTGGCGACTTGCCTGCGTCCAGGATTGATTGCTGCCACTGCTGAATGTTGGTGCGCCAAGTGTCGCAGTGTTTCAGGGCAGTGCGAGCCATATACCAAGCGTTTTGCCCATCCCGCCCGAAGAAATCGGCAAAGCGATAGGGCATCAATCCCACCGCGTCGGTTGCCACGCTGGAGGTGGGCAAGTCCCAGCTCAAAATAAAAGGAATCGTACGGCTGCGACCGGGTCTAATGGTGAATCGAACCGCGATCGCCGCCCCCAGCCTTTCCCCAATTGCTGTCTCCGCTTCCCCGTTCTCATTCGCCAACGAACCATCGCTAGCAAAGCTTTCCCAAAGGTCATTACCATCCCCATCCGGTCGCCACTGAGTGTGATAGAACACCTCCACTACCGGATTATCCGCCGTTACAATCGCCCACTGCCCCTGATTCACGGGAGGCGGCTCCTTGGTGGTGAGATAGCCCTCATTCCCAAGTGCCTGGGTATTCATCAGCGAGCAGCCCACCCGGAAAAAGTCCTCCACCCAACGATTGAAATTGCCGCCGGGCTGGTTAAATTTCAGCGCTGGTTTCCCCTCGTCATTCCCCACATTGGAACCGATTAGATTTTCCCAACTCAGCATCACGCTTAAGGTCACCGGACGATCACTGGGATTGTGAAAGCGCCACTCGAAAACGCTTAGGGGATAACTGGTTTCCTGATAGTTATTGGGCAGAATGGGCGAAAACTGGTCGCACACAATCTGGCTGTTAAACACGCCGCCGTAGGTATACCAGGTACGCGGATAGAGATGGTATACCCCAGCTGTCGCGCCAGAATCGTCGGCGGGATACCATTGCCACTGACTTAGGGACTGATCATCAGGTCCCTGGGAATTTAGCGCGTATGCCTTCGCCGCCTCCCCCTCAACCTGCTCAAAAATGGCGAACTGACATCCCGACACGATGGCTGCGGAATTGATGGCTGCGGAATTATTGTCAGTCGCAGTATTTTCAGCGGAGCTATTTCCTGATCGCCCCTCCGACAGAGGACAACGGAAACTGAAGGCACCATTGGGCGATCGCTCCACCCAAGCCGCCCCTAAGCCTCCCAACGGGAAGCGAGCCGTTGAGCTGAGCGAAAACGCCTGAGCCGCATCGGGGATATTGACGCCAGGAACTCCAGAGATATCAGGCATCGTTAAGTTTTGCGACCCTTGTTGCGACTGCTGTTGTTCACCGTCTCCCTCCTTGCCCATATCCACCGCTCCCTCGCTAAAGCTGCTTGCCGAGACTGTTTCTAATAGATGCCTAACGAATATTTAACGAAATTTATTCAGACTGCCAACCAGAAAGGCTAGAACTGTATAGATTGCCGACAAAAATCCTGACTACGCGCATTACGTGCCCTGAAATCGCGTCAAATGCTCACCGTTAGCCGTCGGTCGTCAAGCATCCTAACTTTCAAACTTAAATTCCAACCGATTGGGTCATCCGGCGAGGCACCGATGGAAACTCTGGCATATCCCCACATGACGCTAGCCCACAATCCCAAGAGCGATCCGTCTTTGGCGATCGCCTCTGTGGATCTTTCGGCAGCGCTATCTAACTTGTTGCCGAACTGGTTCCGTTCTCTAGGTGCTCAACCAAAGCTATCCAGTGCGGGATGGGTTGGATTTCTCGCCCTGGCGATCGCCACCAGCAGTTGGGTCGTTGGTGCCGCCGCGATCGCCCAAACTGGCACCCCTGGCAACAGCGGTCTCAGTTTCACCGACACCTCCCCGAACAGAGTCGAGGTCAATGACGCCGGCTTGAGCGAGACCGGAGCCGATGATAAAGCCAGTGATGACGGCGGCGGGTCGAACCTCAAGCCCATGCCGAAGTTTGAAATCAATCGCGATCGCCCCAAGTCTTTAGTAGAAACAGCTAATTACCTGACAATGGGCTTCCTCGGCGGCGACGAAACTGTCCGAAGAAATAACCCAAGGAATAGCAATTCGCCTAGCGCTAATTTTTCCACCCCCCGCGCCGCCAGCTATGGATCGGCTCAGTACGCCACTGCTCCCCGTCCGGCCCCGTCAGTCAGCGGCAGCACTTTGAAGTATGGAATGCGATCGCCTCAGGTTTCCCAGCTTCAGGGACAGCTACGGCTGTTGGGATATTTCCAAGGGCAGAGCGACGGCTACTTTGGCAACACCACCCTCGCCAGCGTCCGGGCCTTCCAGCGCGATCGCGGTCTATCCGTCGACGGCGTTGTTGGCACCAATACCCGATCTGCCCTATACAGCGGAGCCGGCGCGGGGACGGCTCGCAATAGGAGCACCACCGCTGCCGGCTCCGCTGTATAGGGCAGATCGGGTATTGGTGC
>JBCCTE010000421.1:0-3508 GCA_039198915.1 Cyanobacteria bacterium P01_D01_bin.73
GCGGGCACATCTAGTAGTAATGGAAGTTCTCCAAAATATTCTCCCGCTTTAAATGTGTGTATATGCCTTTCTGTAGATTTACCGATATGGAACGCCGCAATTTCTCCAGAAAGGATAATGCAAACTTCTCTGACAATTTCCCCCTGCTGAACGACGATTTCATCTCTTTCTATCCGTTGTCGAAAGCCCATTTCAATTAGGCTTCTAATTTGCAGCTCATTAAACCCTTGAAAATAGGGCATTTGAGAAAGCGTTGCTTTGAGAGATTCAGAACTGGCCGGTTTGGGATTCGGGTGCGTCATCTCGCCGTTCTCTGAATTGATTGGCTTGGCAAGGTTAGATTTCGTAATATCTTCGACCAAGGTTTTGGGCAAGCTACTGGTTAATTCATTGGGCGATCGCGTCCATAAATCTAGCTGTGGGAATGGGATTGAGATGCCTTGTCGTCGTAAATAGTATTCAACAGCAAACGTAACTTCACTTTGAATCGGTGCGCGTCGGTCTATGCGGCTGATCCAAAAGTGCAGTTTAAAGTTCAATGCGCTATCACCAAACCCGTCAAAAATGACCTTGGGTGGGGGATCTCGAAGGACGCTAGACAATGAATATGCTGCTTCTAGTAACGTTTCAGTGACGAGGACAGGGTCAGTTTCGTAAGCAACACCCACGTCGATACTTAAGCGTCCTTTGCAGTCTCGATAATTCCAATTAGTGATACGTTCCTCTGCCAACTGAGAGTTGGGAATAATAACTTCCCCGCCTTCTAGGGTCCGAATTACGGTTGATCGGATATCAATTTCCTCGATAAAACCTGCAATTCCATCGAATTCTATAAAGTCGCCAACTTTGAGCTTTCGTTCGAAGAGGACGGTTAATCCACTTAATAGATTCTTGGTAATATCCTGCAAGCCAAAGCCAATTCCAACTCCTAGTCCACCAATAATTACAGCGACTGAAGATAGGTCAAGACCGCTTACCTGGAGAACAATAAGATAGCCAAATGTCCCGACCCCTAAGCTGATTAATGTTGCGATCGCCTCCTTATTTCCAGAATCAATCCCAAACTTACCAAGGACTCGATATTTGAGGAGTTTCTTTAGCAAACGAGTGACTATTCCGACGGCCAGTACAGCCACAAATAGTTCAATTAACCAGAGCAGGGAAATGGACTGATTTCCCAGTTTTAATAGTTCCTTTTGGAATATTGGTCCTAGTAAGTCACTCAGTAATTCACTCACGACTGAAACTTTCCCAACTGTTTTTAGCTTTCTGGAATATTCTAACTTTCCAGAACAATGGGGCAGTCAGAGGCAAATTCCTCCAAGGATGGCTGCTCGCGGACGGATCCCATTACGGCGGCATCTGCGTATCCCGCATGGTGTAATCGCTGAAGTAGCGCCACGGTCTGCTGGGCGGGAGCTGCGATTAATAGCCCCCCCGATGTTTGGGGATCCACTAGCAAGGCGCTTGGGGATGGGAGGGGCGATCGCCAGGGATGCACCCAAGCTTGCAGTTGGGCATTGCGATCATGGAGGGAGCTGGTGATGCCCTGCTCGATACAGGTGATCGCCCCCGGCAGAACCGGAATTTTTGACCTTTCCAGGTGGACGGTGAGGGGTTTGCCAGAAGCTTCCACCATTTCCACCAGATGTCCCAACAGCCCGAATCCAGTGATATCGGTGCAGGCGTGGGTGTTATGACTTTGGGCGATCGCCCCGGCGGCGTGGTTCGATTGCAGCATCATCGCGATCGCTGCTTCCATCCACTGCCCTTTGGCGCGGTGGCGAGCGTGGGCAGCCAGCAGGGTTCCCGTGCCGAGGGGCTTGGTGAGGATTAGGCGATCGCCCGGTTGCAGCCCTCCTTTTCTGAGGGGCGTCGACTGGTCCAGCAAGCCGTTGCAGCTTAGCCCCAGTCCTAGTTCTGGTCCTTCCGTTGTGTGCCCGCCGATCAGCGCTGTGCCCAAAGGCGACAGGACGGCATCAATGCCATGCAGCAGTTGATAGAGGGTTTCTTCCTGGATTTTGGGGCTGCCGTAGGGAATGGTGGCGAGGGCGAGGACGCTGTGGGGGGTGGCTCCGGTGGCGAATAAATCGCTTAGGCAGTGGTTCGCTGCGATTTGACCAAATCGGTAGGGATCGGCGATTGGGCTGCGGAAATAGTCGATGGTTTGCACCAGGGGGCGATCGCCTGGAGGATGCCAGATTGCCGCGTCATCCGGGGTGTCTAATCCGGTGACGATGGGCGCATCGCCATGGCTGTGGGCTCTGCTGGCGGGGCGATCGCTGTCCAACCTCGCTAAGGCATGCGTCAAGGTTTGTCGTCCGACCTTTGAGCCACATCCCGCGCAGAACATTGTTGGTGACGGCGAGTCAGTTTCCGTAAGCCCCGGTTGCTGCGTCGAATCCGCCGTTGGTGGCGGCATTGTCGGTAAATCCTGAAACTGGGTCATAAACTTGCGGTCTACCCAGTCCTTCCAGCGCCAGACCCATTTGCCCACCGCCCAGAGGAACCCCCGAGAGGCGATCGCCTGTCCATCGCCGCTGCCAATCAAACTCAGGTAGCGCCGCTGGGGCTTGTAGGGTTGCAGCGGTTGTCCCTGTAGGTATGCCTGCAAATTTTGGAATAGCGGCTTGCCGTGGCGCACTGCAAATACGCCAGCTTTGGGGTGGGGCGCATGGATCAGCGTTGCGACATCGCCCGCCGCGAACACAAAGGGGTGCGATCGCGATTGGAGTTTATCGTTAACCGCCAAAAATCCGCGCTCATCGGTTGCCAGCCCCGACTGCTTAATCCACGGCGTTGCCCCCGCCTCGGTCACCCAAATGCTCCAGTCGCAAGGCAGCGCTGACCCGGATTGACACTTGATGACGTTGGGCACGTGGGCGATCGCTGTTTCTCCCAAATGCAGCTGAATATTTCGCCGCTTCATTAACCGACGAAGGCGACGGCGCACCCAAACATTGTGGCTAGGCAGCAGGTTTTGCTGACGATGGATTAGGTGAAAATTGGCTTGATTTTGCAACCGATGCTCCATTGCCAACGCCAGCTCAACCCCACCAACGCCGCCGCCGATAATTGCAACATCCTGGGCACGGTCGGACTGGGCAACGGCTTTTTGCAACTGTTGCCATCGCGCTAGAAATTGCCCAATAGGCTTTGCTGGAATAGCTTGCGTTTCCAACTCCGGGGCGACCGTCGCTGAAACCTTCGGCGTACTGCCCACATCCAGGGATAGGACGTCGAATTTTATCGGGGGGCGATCGCGGCACAGCACTCGCCGCTGCTCCAAATCAATCCCCACCACCTGGTCGATATAAAACTGTGCTCCCGCAAACTGCGCCAGAGGATGCAAGTCGATATAGCATTCAGAGCGCTCGTAAATTCCCGCCACATGCCCCGGCAGCATTCCGGAATAGGGCGTATCAAATCCATCGCTAATCAGCGTCAGCCGCACCCCCGGCACCGGATTCATGCCCCACATCCGCAGAACCAAAGTGTGGCTATGGCC
>JBCCTE010000422.1:0-3505 GCA_039198915.1 Cyanobacteria bacterium P01_D01_bin.73
AAACTTTCAAACCAACCGCGCTCGCTCCGTCGATGTATTTAATATCCCAAACCCAAATTTGCGATCGCGTACACGATACGTCCGCGTTCAGAAAAAAACCGTATAACTTTACTAGCGACATCAATCGCAAGCATCAGTTGCCGGGAAAAAACCTACAATTTGGCGTCAGTTTCGACCATTGCAGCCGCTAATGCTTCCAGTTTTTATTGCTCCCACCGCCCGCGCTTGCCAACTGGCATCGCGCATCCAAGCAGGTTTCCCTGAGGCGGCGCTATGGACAAAGCGTCCACCGCAGACGGCTGATGATTTGATTCATCAGTATGGCGACCTTAGTGAGTTGGTGGGCAAGCTTTGGGGGGGGCGATCGCCCCTGGTTTTCGTACTGGCAACCGGTGCCGTGGTGCGTCTAATTGCGCCGCTGCTTGAGGATAAAAATACCGATCCGCCGGTGATTGTGGTGGATGAAACCGGGCGCTATGTGCAGTGCTTGTGCGGCGGTCACGGAGCGGGAGGGCATCAACTGGCGCGTCAGGTGGCGGCGCTGTTGGGGGTGGAGCCGATTTTAACCACCGCATCGGAATCTCAAAACGTTGTGGTGGTGGATATTTTGGGGGAGCCCTACGGCTGGCGGCGCGGTGATGGCGATTGGCTGGGAGTGGCGCGATCGCTCACCAACTACGAAACGGTGGCGGTGGTGCAAACCTGCGGCTGGGAATTTTGGCTGGAGGATTTGCCGGACTGGAATTCTCTGGTTGCCCTGGCTCCAATGGATTTTGAGCTGGAGCCCGACGAGCCCAACCCCGCAGAAGCAGCCCTATGGATTAGCGATCGCCAGCCGCCAAATTTGGAAAATCGTAATCTGCCCATCGCCTGCTGGCATCCGCGAACTTTATGGATTGGCGTCGGCTGCGAGCGGGGCGCGGCGGCGGAATTGTTAGCAAACAGTATCGACACTGCTTTGGAGAAGGCGGGGCTGGCGAAGGGGGCGATCGCTGGGCTGGCCTCCCTGGATATTAAGCAGGATGAGATGGGATTGCTGGAGTTGGCGCAACGGTGGGATGTGCCGGTTCGGTTCTATGACGCGGATACGCTGAAAACCGTCACAGTGCCGAATCCGTCGGAGGTGGTGGAAAACGCAGTGGGTACACCAGCGGTGGCGGAAGCGGCGTGTCAAGTGGCTGCCAGTGAAGAAACGGGGTTGCAGGATCCAGCACAAGAATTATTAGTTCAAAAATCCACCTTTCGCGATGAAAGCGGAGCCTGCACTGTTGCCGTGGCGCGATCGCCCGTGGAATACACACCACGCATCGGGGAGCTGCATCTGATTGGCATCGGTCCCGGCGCCCTCGATCAAATCACCCCCGCCGCCCAACAAGCCCTAAGCCGCTGCGACGTCATCATCGGCTACGAACTCTACCTCAGCCTAATCCGCCCCCTGCTGGACTCTTGGCATAACCCCCAGCAAATCACCGAAGGTACTCCTATTACAAAGGAACGCTACCGAGCTGAGCGGGCTATTTCCCTGGCGCACCGGGGATTAACGGTGGGCGTAATCTCCTCCGGCGACTGCGGCATTTACGCCATGGCGGGTTTGGTTCTCGAATGCCTTGCCCAACAAAACTGGGACGGGAAAACCCCCAGCGTCACCACCTATCCCGGCATCACCGCCCTCCAAGCAGCAGCAGCCCGAGCTGGAGCGCCACTGATGCACGACTTTTGCGCCATTTCCCTATCCGACCTGCTCACCCCCTGGCCGGTGATCCAAAAACGCCTCCAAGCCGCCGCCAGTGCCGATTTCGTCGTCGCCCTATACAATCCAAAATCCAAAACGCGGGTGGAGCAAATCGCCTACGCCTTCGAACAATTCCGCCAATGGCGATCGCCCGACACCCCGGTTATCGTGGCGCGATCGCTCTATCGCCCCGACGAAACCATTACCATCACCACCGTCGGCGACATTGATTTAGACATCGTCGATATGGTCACCGTGGTCATCATCGGCAACCAAAGCACCTTCAACCACAAAGGCGTTGCCATCACCCCGCGAGGATACTTATCGCCTAAAACCTCAGAATCGAACTAGCTTAAATCTCAATTGCGCGGAAAGACTGGAAAGAGACCCCAGCTAGGTCGGCACCAACTCGCCGGGGCGAAGCAGGGACCATTTACCAACGGACTCATAAAAGCTTTCGCATCCCACCACGTCCCATTCCATTTCAACGGTCGTCAAATCAACGTTGCGAATATTGACGTTAACCGTCGGATTGACCGCTTCAAAGTCGGGGTCATTGGTCAGGTGAGGCTGCTGATGCTGCTCTTCCACAGCGTGGTACGTCTGACAGCGATCAACGTACTCACAGTTAACACAAATGCACATGGGTAGCTCCACGACACTGTTTTGAAGACACGCCTCTCAACACACGTTTTTCAAAAGTGCATCACAACGCGTCTGGGATTTGACCATCCTAACAACTTCTCCCCAAAGCACGGGTTGCAAGGGTTACCAATTTTAAACTTGTTGATAGGTCGCAGGCACAGGAGCAAGCGCGCTATTGGCTCCAAAGAAACTGAGCACCCCATCAAAGCAAAAAATTCACCACTTGCGCCACGGCCATTTCGTCTTCAATTGTTCAATATCTATCGGCTTTGTACCCATTTCCGTTGCCGCCGACCAAGCGAGATATAACGTTAGGGCGATCGCCCCAATCCCCAACCAATACCACTCCGTCATTGCCTCACTCTCCTGATAAATGCGTCATAAATATTTCCATCAAGAAGCGGGCGTTAGCCAGTTAACCTCACCGGGACCAAAGCCCACTAAATTGTCTGCCGGGTAGTGTTTTTCCAAATGGGCTAGCAACTGTTGATTAGGAGACAGAAACTGCCGCGCTAATTTCTGTTTTATTGATTCCGATGCTTCGGGATAACGCCCCGAATTATGACGCTGATCGGCAGTAAAATTAAATTCATCTAACCCAAGAAAATTAACTACTTTCTTGAGAACTAAAGCATTATTTTGATCAAGGAATTCACTCTGAACAACCAGAATATTTTCAGTGGAGAAATAGCGTTCCCAGAAAATTAATTGTTCCAAATAGAATCCTCGTTTTACATAGCTGTAGTGCTGGTAAGCATAGCTTTCATAATTTGGATCCTGAAGAAATTTATCTCCTTCTCCCTCTAGGCGATCGCCCTCTTTCTCCAGCGCCGCTTCAAGCTCTAAAGACTCAAAGTCCCAGCGACATTCGTGATGGTAATGGGACAGTGATCGCGCCACAGGATCCCGCAGCAAGACAATTAGCTTAGTCTTCGGCGAATGGCGATGCACCCTCTCTGGCGCTAATGGATGAAAGATATAGTAAGGGCTGGCTTCACCAGTAATCAGATTGCTTTCAGAATTATCGAGCGACTCTTTGTACCCCAGTTGCTCAAGATACCAACCCCATCCTTTGTCAAAATTCAAATCAAAGAAATGGACTTCTTTCATCAAAGCACTCTGAATTTG
>JBCCTE010000423.1:0-3487 GCA_039198915.1 Cyanobacteria bacterium P01_D01_bin.73
CGAGCTTTAATATTTCCGGGTATTTGTTTGCAGTGTCAAGAGTGATGAAGGGCAAAACCTTCTTCAGTGCATTGCTAGCAATACACCCGACCTCGTTTTAACCTGTTCATCTCGTTTTACCTGTCTGTATAAGTCCTCTGTGCAGCTCGCTAATGTTCGAAAACATTGTCGTAGTGCATTAGGTCTAGGGTGACGATGGTGGGCAGGCAGTTGAAGCAGTCCTGAGCCAGCTCCGTGCGCTCTTCCCGCTCCAGCATGATTTCTAACTTTTCCTTGGCGGTGATCAAATAGCGAACGTCGTTGCTGGCGTATTCCAGTTGCTCATCAGATAGCGCCATGGCGTTGCCCCAGTCAGAGGATTGAGCGCCTTTGTCTAGCTCCACGTCCGCCAGTTCTTCCACCAACGCTTTTAAGCCATGCTTGGGGCTGTAGGTGCGCACTAATTTGCTGGCAATTTTGGTGCAAAAAACCGGGCTGGTTTCGATGTTGAGGTTGTACCAAAGGGTGGCGATATCGAAGCGGGCGAAGTGAAAAATCTTGGTGCTGTCGGGATTTTCCAGGACTGCCTGTAGATTGGGCGCTTCTTCCTGTCCACGCTCGATTCGGACTACGCTTACTCGTCCTTCACGATCGCACAGTTGCACTAAACATAGGCGATCACGCCAGGGTCGCAGCCCCATGGTCTCCGTATCCACCGACAGCTCACGGGCGTCTAGGTAAGTATCACGGGCGATTGCCGATAAATCCCCATCAAATACCTGAAAGTCGCGCAGCGAATCGCCCATAGTTCAAATCCCTTATCGCTAACTGACCAATGTTAACTGCCTAGCTTGAAGCCTTCCAAGAATAACCCGTAGATTAGCCCAACTTTCAGCAGGTTTAGCGCCGTTCCCCAGGGGCGACCGGGAGGAGCTTGGGGCATGGTGTCCTCTCGGGATGTGGGTGGAACTTGGAGCGATCGCCGTTCATCTCTACGGTAGGTAAGCCAGCTAATCAACTCGCACAGAGCAACCAGCACCGCCGTCACGCTCATATCCCAGACCGCCGCCTGTCCCGCCGTGGTGACCGCCGCACCCGCCAGGAAGAAGCCCAACAGCAGGGCAAATCCCTGAATTGACTTGCGCCGCCACGGATTTGCCAGCCATCCATTAAGCTGTCGGGCGCTGGCGGCAATAAGATTATTGAGGCGCGTGTCTTGCATGGTTTTGCTGTTACCGTCCCGGTTCTCTAACGTATTTCCTGAGCCCTATTCCCTAAGTCCTAATCGTTTAGTGTCTTCTAACTCCAACCCGTTTCCCGCCAATATTTCGCTGGATATGCCCCCTCAGAATACTCCTCAGGATAAATCCAATGGTCTCCCTCTGCCTGCCTTAGCGGCGTCTCATCGCCCAAGCAGCTCTAAGCGAACCGTTGCGATCGCCCTGGCAGGGGTATGGATATTGGCGTTGTGGGGCATTTTTTATCTGTGGCATACGGGCAGCGTTGGGTTGGTGGATGAAACGGAGCCGCTGTTTGTGGAGGCGGCGCGGCAAATGACGGTAACCGGCGATTGGATTACGCCCTATTTCAACGGTGAAACCCGCTTCGATAAACCGCCGCTGATTTATTGGGCGATCGCGATTTTCAACAGGATTATCGGCGCTAACGAATGGTCGGCTCGGCTGCCGTCGGCATTGTCAGCACTAGCGCTAATGGTCGGCGGTTTTTGGACCATCTGGAAATTTGTGCCCGCTGCTGATGTCCAACTCGGAGGGGAAAGCTGGACTGCAAAATTACGGGATAAGCTGCAACGTCTCGGGCTAGATGGGCGCTGGTGGACGGCGGCATTGGGCGCGGCAATTATCGGGATGACGCCGGAAACCATTGTGTGGGGGCGAGCTGGCGTATCCGATATGCTCCTTAGCGCCTGCATCGGAGTCAGCCTATTCGCCTTTTTCTGGGGCTATGCCACACCGGAGCGATCGCCCAAAATGCGTTGGTATTGGTTGAGTTATTTGGCGATCGCCCTCGGCATCCTGACCAAAGGTCCCATCGGCTTTGTGCTGCCGGCGCTCATTATTTTCTGCTTCGGGCTCTATCTCGGCGAACTGCGAACCCTGTGGCGGGAAATCAAACCCTGGCGAGGACTGGCGCTAATTTTGGCGGTGTCCCTGCCCTGGTATATCGCCGTGATCACTATCCACGGTCAGACCTATATCGACTCATTTTTCGGCTACCACAACTTTTCCCGCTTCACTCGCGTCGTCAACCAGCACGCCGCCCCTTGGTATTTCTACTTCGTCGTAATAGCGGTGGGATTTCTGCCCTGGTCCGTCTTTCTACCTTGGGCGATCGCCCGCCTGAACCTGCTCAACCGAAGCCGCTGGATTAGTCGCCCTCGCCGCGATCGCCTGCGCCTGTTTGCTGGATTTTGGTTGATCGCCATCTTCGGCTTCTTCAGCATCGCCGTCACTAAACTCCCCAGCTATGTCCTGCCCGCCATGCCCGCCGCTGGCATTTTAGTCACCTTTCTCGTGCGCGATATTTGGACCGGCAACTGGGATAGTTCGGCTCAACCATCGCGACCGGGCACCAGCATCCCACTGCGCTCCACCAAAACCTGGGGATTTCGTACCAGCCATTGGACCCTAGTCGCCACCTTCGCCATCCTTACCGTCGGATTTATCGCCTCGCCCCTGTGGCTGCCCACCATCCGCGATCCTGATATGCCCAACATCGCGATCGCCCTCAGCCAATCCGGTCTACTCCCCCGCGCCGCCCTCACCTTTGGAGCCGCCACCCTACTCAGCGCCTGGGCAATTCTGAGCGATCGCGATCGCCACCTCGCCCTAATCACCGGCACCATCCTGGTTATCTTCTTCACCTCCACCGCCATGCCCGTCATTTTCCTGCTGGACAGTCAACGGCAACAGCCCCTGCGAGAAATTTCAGTGGCGGCAGTGGAAACCCGACAGCCCAACGAACCCCTGGTAATGGCCGGCTTCAACAAACCCAGCATGGCGTTCTATACCCAACAGCCCATGCACTTCTTCAAACGCCTAACCGACGCCCAGCGAGCCATGGCCCAACCCACCTGGCCAGAACCGGGAAAAACACCCGCAGGCGATCGCGCCCAACCCAGCGAAACCGTGCTGTTGGTAGTCGGCGACGATAAATATAACGATGCCAATTTGGCGGCAATTGCTACGGGCGATCGCATAACCCGCGTCGGAGAATATCACCTGCTACGAATCCCCCGCACCGACCTCGCCAATCACATCCCACCACCAAATTAATCAAATTCTTGAGGGGGAGCTGGTACGAGCCTCCATAAGCCTATGTTTTCGCAGAGTCGATAATTGGAAGATTCGTTGCCAACTGGTCACGAAAACAACACAAAATTTGTCACTTAAATAATCTTAGAGATCTTTCTAAATATACTCGGAAGTTTTCCGGATCTAGACGGAGTGTCTGTTGTACTCGAATTACAGGTTTGGTAATTCTTCGA
>JBCCTE010000424.1:0-3486 GCA_039198915.1 Cyanobacteria bacterium P01_D01_bin.73
ATCCCAGCGCCGTTGCCAAATTGCTAGCCCGCCGGTTTGCTCAGCGCCCTCGCCCTCGCCCTCTTGAGCGATCGCCGCCTCCAACTCCGCCAATTCCGCCTCAGCTGATCGCACCTCACTGGGAAATCCGGCTTCGGTCAATAATTCCGCAAGTTTCTCCCCGTCCGCACCTGGCAACAGGGCGATCGCCGCCGTCTCGGTTACCAAATTGACGCAGGCTTCTTCCACGCCATCCTGCTGTTTCAGCCGTCTTTCCACCGACGCCACACAGCCAGCACACATCATCCCCGACACCGACAGCACAACCTGTTCCAGCACAACCGGAGACGACGATTCTGGGGCGATCGCAGCGGATGAATCACTCTTCGATGTACCGGTCCCAGTTTTGGAAGGGGACGGTTCTGAACTAGAATTCTGAGGGTCGCGGGGCTGGGAATCTGAGTTCGCCGCTTCCGAAGTAAGAGTCATAGGTGACGTTTACTAATACCAACTTTTGGGACAGGCATCGCCTGTATCAGGCAACAGTCGGGGTAGGCTCCGGGTGGCTAGCCTACTTCTGCGCTCACATTTTTCTCTTCGTATTCTTTCAGAGTAGCGGTTTCTCCCGTTACTGACCGTTTCCTTAATGAGCCACAACACGGAAACCCACGATCAAGGTTTGCCCCAGAAGCCCGACTCTAGCCCGCATCAAGAGTCCGCTTCTCGATCCACAACACCATCAACGCCCAGCGAAACGAACGGTGCCGCCCCCAACTTTTCCGCAGAGTCTTACCCAAACGAAGTCTCAGATTTAGCTGACTCTCAAGATTCCAGCGCGGACCAGCCAACCGGAAACCAACCCGCTAAACGGCGATCGCTCCTATCCATTGCAAGCATCGTCGCCGCCGCCACCCTACTCAGCAAAGTCGCGGGGCTAGTGCGCCAACAAACCATCGCCGCCGCCTTTGGTGCCGGTCCGGTGGTCAACGCCTACAGCTTTTCCTACGTAATTCCTGGCTTTTTGCTAATTCTGCTGGGCGGCATCAACGGTCCTTTCCACAGCGCCATGGTTAGCGTGCTGGCCAAGAGCGATCGCAAAGACGCCGCCCGAATTATCGAAACCGTCACCACCATCGTCGGCGCAGCGCTGCTAATCGTCAGCGTCGGTTTAGTCCTCGGAGCCGACACCATCATCGACCTGCTGGCTCCCGGTCTCACCATGGACGCCGCCGAAGCTGCCCGTCAGGGACTCGACCCCGCCACCTTGACCGACCTGGCTCAAACTCGAGCGATCGCCATCCTGCAGCTCCAGGTTATGGCACCCATCGCCGTACTGGCGGGCTTTATCGGCATTGGCTTTGGCTCCCTCAACGCCGCCGATCAATACTGGATTCCCTCCATCAGTCCGCTGCTGTCGAGTTTTGTGACCATTGGGGCGATCGCCGTTTACGGTTTCGGTTTTGCCAGCGGCGGAGCAGCCCCCCACAACTGGATTTGGGGCGCAATTTTCCTGGCCGGCGGCACCACCATCGGCGCGCTGTTGCAATGGCTAATCCAGCTCCCTACCCAGGCGCGGGAAGGGCTGGGACGATTGCGGCTGCGATTCGACTGGAAGCACCCCGGCGTCCGCAAAGTCCTCGCCGTAATGGGACCCGCCACCCTCGCTTCCGGCATGCTCCAGGTCAACCTCTACACCGACCTACACTTCGCCTCCTACATCCCCCAAGCCGCCGCCGCCCTCAACTACGCCAACCTACTGGTGCAAACCCCGCTGGGGCTGGTGTCCAACATAATCCTGGTGCCCTTTTTGCCGATCCTTTCAAGGCTGGCGGGGGCCGGCGATCGCCCCGAACTCAAGGACCGCATCCGCCAAGGGCTAATGATCACTGCCCTAACCATGCTGCCCCTCAGCGCCGTAATGGTCCCCCTGTCACAGCCCATCGTCCGCGTTATCTACGAACGGGGAGCCTTTAGCCAAGCCGACTCCGCCCTGGTCGCCTCGGTGCTGCTAACCGCCTCCCTGGGCATGGTGATTTACCTGGGGCGCGACGTTCTGGTGCGAGTGTTCTACGCCCTCGGCGACGCCCAAACCCCCTTCCGCATCAGCATTATCAATATTTTCATCAATGTGCTGCTGGACTGGCTGCTGGTGCAACGCTTCGGTGCCCCCGGCATCGTCCTCGCTACCGTTGGCGTTAACCTAACTGCTCTGGTCGCTTTCCTGATTATTCTCAACCGTCGCCTCGGCGGTTTTCCCTGGTCCCGATGGTTTGTCCCCTTCGGCGGCACCCTAGTGCTAAGCCTCGCCAGCGGCAGTCTCTGCTGGGGGATCCGCTACGGACTGGAGAGCTGGTGGGGAACTCGGGGAATTGTGATTCAGCTAGGACAGGTGCTGATCCCCGCCGCGATCGCCCTAGGGATATTCCTGGCGATCGCCAGCCGCCTCCCAATCCCCGAATTCGACCTGCTGCTAAGCCGCTTTACCCGTAAAAAAGGTCCCTCGTCCCAGGCTTAATCCCCAGAACCTAGCCAATTTGAAGTGCGCTATCAAAGCGTGCACGGAAGTTTATACAAACTTTTGTCATCATCCCTAGACACGCTGCCGAATAAATTGCCAAAATGTATTCACGGATACAGAATTGTCTCTATTGTTTTTGGCGAGATGCCTAGGTGATTTTGACTCTGTCATCCACTAACGTTTCCCGGCGTCGCGATCGCACTCTTTAACGCAGTGCACTCCACGCCCCCCAGGACACAGATACGTTGCAAACTAGAGGCATAGTCACTATGAGTTTGGTTTATCGCGGTTGCCGCTACACTTCTCCCGCCCAATCAGCCCAAAGCTGCAGCGGCGAACTAGACGGGCGCTATCGAGGGTTGCCCTGGCACCGCAGCGCAGCGAGCACGGTTCCCCAGCGTTCAGCAAAAGAGCTGTGCTATCGCAGCATTCCCTATCGCATCAACGCCAACGGTCAGATTATGCCTAGTGATCGCTCCCAACGCCGCCGCACTTCTCCGTCCTGGGCCATTGCAGCCCGCAAATCCAGTGCCAAAATGACCGACGAAGTCGCGGTGCGCCATCACGACGCGTTGCTCAGTCGGCTAGATGCGCGAATGGCGATCGCCCGTAGTCAAGGCAACACAGAACTCCTACGTACCCTAGAATCCGAACGACAGCAGCTAGCCTAGACACCCACTGCCCGCTTGCACATCCTCCACTCTCTCGAAAAAACTCAAGCCTCTGCCCCAAAATGCATCTACCGGGGCGGGGGCTTTTCATTGAAACATCGTCATTAGCTACCCGTTCTCGGCAGGCTTTTTACCGGCATACGTAGAAATTACGCCTAGGACTCTGCCGACTACTCAATCCGAGGCAAAAATACTGGTGATATTTCCCGAAACTCAATGGCAAGAGGGAAAGAAAGAGTAACCACCGGGAAATAAATGGGAAAAATATATCAAGAACCAATCAGCGCAGTCTCACTGGGCTGACAAGCCTCAAAAATC
>JBCCTE010000425.1:0-3482 GCA_039198915.1 Cyanobacteria bacterium P01_D01_bin.73
GGCTGGATTGGGTACTTTAACCGAGCAACCGTACTGAAAGAATCTAAGCCTATGGGTTAAGCCGCATCACAGGATGAATTTCCTCGGGCTGGGCACGAAATGTCTGTGAATTTTGGCGTGGAGGCTGGGGGAGTGACCCTACTTTTGCCACTGGTTTTTGGCTTTTTGATCAAAGTAGGCGGCAAATACCTGGCGGGTAACGGGACCTGCGACGCTGCCGCCACCGCCGCCATTTTCTACGAAGGCAACGACTACAATCTCCGGCTTATCGAATGGGGCATAGCCAGCGAACCTTGCGTGTGTTTCCCGTGGGGGATCTTCGGCAGTTCCACTTTTTCCGGCGACGGGGGGCAGACCGCTAGCCAGAACTTTACCGGTGCCGCTGGTGACGACGGCTCTGAGCGATCGCCGAACGGTCTTCAAAGTAGATTCTTTTAAATCCAGATCCGTCTGATAGGCGGAATCGGGCTTTCCATCGCGCACCAAATGCGGCTGGATACGTTTTCCGCCGTTGGCGATCGCGGCGAACAAAATAGCGACCTGGAGCGGCGACGCCTGTAGGAATCCCTGGCCGATGGAAGTGTTAACAGTGTCAACGTTGTGCCACTTCTTGCCGGTATTTTGCAGCTTCCACTCCGGCGATGGCACCAGTCCACTAGATTCTTCGTACTCCACCTCAATGCCGGTCTTGCTGCCGAATCCCAGCCGTCGTGACCAGGCGAGAAGCTGATCCTCACCGGCTCGAATGCCCGTTTGCCCAAAGAAAGTATTGCTGCTCCAAGCCATGGCGGTGGTCCAACCGATGGAGCCAAACCCAGCCTTGTTCCATTCCCACACTTTGGTGCCGCCAGTCGCCAGATAAGGGCGAGTGCGCAAGATGCTGCCGGGTCCCATTACCTCCGATTCCAGCGCCGCGATCGCCGTAGCGACTTTAAAGGTACTAGCGGGAGGATAAACCCGCAGGGCGCGATTCAGAAACGGAAACCTCTTCGCTTGCACTTTCTGCCAGGTGGCTTCATCGATGCGTCGCGTAAAGATATTGGGATCGAAGGTGGGCTGACTGGCGATCGCATACACTTCGCCATTGTTAGGATTTAGCGCCACTACCGCCCCTAATCGGCTTCCCAGCGCCCTTTCCGCTGCCCGCTGCAAGTTAGCGTCCAACGTCAGCGTTAAATCCTCTCCTGCCACAGGAGGGCGCTCCTCCAGCACCTCCAACAGCTCTCCCTGTCCGTTAATCTCAACACGCTGCTTACCGATTCTGCCGCGCAGGCGACCTTCCAGCGCCTTCTCCAGGCCGGTTTTGCCAACAATATCTCCGTACCGATAGCCCGCCCTGCGCAGGTTACCGTTCTCCCTCGCTTTGTCTAACTCCTCCTGGCTAATTTCACCGATATAGCCAATGGTCTGGGCGCCCAACTCTCCCTGGGGATAATTTCGCGAAGAGCGGCGAGACACATCAATGCCGCTAAACTCACTGGCCTGCTCCAGCAGGGTCGTAATTTGAATTGGGGGAACGTTGTTAGCGAGAGTAATCAGAAAGCGAGATTCATACTCAACGCGCGATACTCGTTCCTGAATATCGTCTTCTGGCAGGTCCAGAACGTCCGATAAGATCGCCCGCAAGGCTGGCCAGCTTGGTCGATTGACTGCAGTACGCCAGACGGAGACAGTATTGCTTAGCTGGCTGGCGGCGAGCAGCTTGCCGTTGCGGTCAAACATGTTGCCCCGGCTGGGCACCTGAGGAACCGTTTGAATCCGGTTGCTATCCGCTTTTTCACTAAAGGTTTCACCCTTAACGAGCTGAAGGTAATACAGACGCTGGGCGAGACCACCGAATATCAGCAAAGAGGCGATCGCCATCAGTGCCCATCCCTGCTCAGCGCGACCGACGGTCTTGCGCTGAGATGCTGGTTGTTTGAAGGGGATTTGAAACAGCGTCATACAGGACGATGGAAACAGTAGGCTGAAAACTGTCGACAACAGGCGCGAACTTTTGTTTCAGCGATGTAACTTTTGCTCACAGGCAGATTACTACAATTGTTGACATTTTGCAGGGTTTATTGACATTTTGCGGAGCCGCAAGACTGCGATAGGCTCGGTTTCGGATGCCTTAGATACACGTCTGATCGCCCGGCAGCCTTGACCCTCAGAGGGTTTAGCCCCTTACGACAAAATGTTTCAATATTTAAAGTCTGAGCTGGGACTGCGAAGGAGTTCGTGAGGAGATTTTCGGTGGACTGAAGCTGCAGCTCCAGCTCCTGCCTTTCAGATGCGTCATCAGATATTCATTCAATCCCTATGTATCGGATGAGGCTGCGGCAATGTATCCCGGAGGACGAAAGCCCCTTTGTCTGTCGGGAGTGCAGGTAGTGGCGTTTCCTAGCCGGTGACTACTTCCTCAATCACGGCTTCTATTTGTTCGTAGGCATTGGAAACTGTCTTGCTGCCACTCAGGAATCCAACGTTGGCCCCTGGGCAGCAATGTTGCAGTGTGTCGGCAGTAAAGCGCGATCGCAATGCTTCGACGTACTTTAGCTGTCGTAGCCAGTGGAAGGTTTTGGGCTGTTGTTGGGGACGTAGCTGTCCATCGGGAGTGGGCAGCAGGTGGCGACCGCTGAAGAGAATGCCGCCGTGGCGATTGAGATACACGCAGCTTGAGCCCGGAGAGTAGCCGGGGGTCCAAATCACCTCTAGGTCAGGGGCGATCGATAGCTCCCGGTGGAAGGTGGTTAGCTCTAGTCCTGGCAGTAGGTAAGCCTCCTGCTCCTGAATAATTACCTGACAGTCAAAGGCTTGCTGGATTTCCCGCACGGTTTTGAGGGTGGCGATCGCATCTCGATGGGTAATCACTAGCCAGCGGACGCCGCCGCGCTTCCGGATCAGCTCCTCCATCCCCTCATCCCAAGGTGGACAGTCAATTAGGCAATTATCCAAAGATTGGTAACGGCGATCGCCAGATGCATCGCTAGGCATATCGCTGGATATATCGCCTGACACTTTGCCTGCTTTGTTTTCTTTGCCTGCAACACTCCCCCCCGAGATGCCATCACCTGAATTGAGATCACCTAGAATGCGATTACCTAAAATAAGGTAAGACGTTCCCCCGAGGGTTGCCCGATTAGGGGAAAAGGCGAACACGGATTCAAATGCAGCTTGGGGTTGTTTGGGCATAGGTATGATTTTTTGGCTTCTTGTGGTGGGGTTAATAGCCTACTGGGTCGTTAAGCAAAGTGTAGGCAATTTCACCAAAACATCAGTATGGGTGTTGTGGTTGGTGATGATGACTCCGGCGCTGATTTGGACCACCTGGGTGGTAATCAATGGCAATGATCAGCCGTTGCCAGCGGCCCTCGCTGTGGTGCCTTTTCTGGTGTGTCCAGTACTGTACGCGACGCTGGTGCAGATGGGGCGGATCGGGCGATCGCCTCACCAGTCCAACCCCGGAGAAGCTTCGGATGAAAAAACTAATCCCCTCGAAA
>JBCCTE010000426.1:0-3477 GCA_039198915.1 Cyanobacteria bacterium P01_D01_bin.73
ATCGGAAGCTCGCTCTGCCAAAATTACGGCGCTGGCAGCGGGAACGCTTTGGGAAATAATCGGGATGGGCAGCCCTAGAATTGCCCGCAAATGAAGCTCAAACTCGTTTAGATTTTGGGACACCATGGTGACCATGCCCGTGTCGTGGGGACGGGGCGATAGTTCGGAGAAAATGGCTTCGGTGTCGGTGATAAAAAATTCCACGCCAAAAATGCCGGCGCCGCCCAACGCGTCAGTGACGGCTTTTGCCTGAGTTTGGGCTGATTCCAACAGCGCCGGTGCCATAGCGGCAGGTTGCCACGACTCTTGATAGTCTCCCCGCTCTTGGCGGTGACCAATGGGGGGGCAAAACAAGGTGGGACCGTCCCATTGGCGAATGGTCAGCAGGGTGATTTCCAGGTCAAATTCAATAAACTCTTCCACAATTACCCGCGAGCTTTCTCCACGGGCTTTGGCGGTGGCATAGTCCCAGGCAGCGACAACTTCCTCGGGCGATCGCACCGTAGATTGCCCCTTGCCCGATGACGACATCACCGGCTTTACGACGTTAGGGAAGCCAATTTTTTCAGAAACCGCCACCAGTTCATCGGCGCTGGAAGCATACCCGTAACGGGCGGTGCGAATGCCCAAATCCGAGGAGGCTAGCTCCCGGATGCGATCGCGATTCATCGTGTAGTGGGTAGCAGCGGCAGAGGGAATCACCGTGATCCCCCGATCCTCAAATTCCTGAAGCTTTTCGGTACGAATTGCCTCAATTTCCGGCACGATAAAATCTGGATTGTATTGAGCGACCACCGCTTCCAAGGCGTCCCCATCCAGCATAGAAATCACCTCCGCATGGTCCGCCACCTGCATCGCCGGAGCATCAGCATAGCGATCAACCGCAACGATACGGTTCCCAAGGCGCTGGGCGGCAATAACAAACTCCTTACCCAGTTCTCCAGAACCAAGAAGGACAATCGTTTTGGGAAGAGTTAATGACACCATGCAACGGCACTAAAGAAACAACATTGCGAAAGAATATTGCAGATGCGGCAGACCGTCCGATAACCGTCCGGGAAAGAACAATACAATCTGTGGCGATCGCCCCGCACTCGAAAAAAAAACGTCAGAATCGATGTATCAAGCTCGCTTTCTTGTCACTTCGTAGTTTTACCCCTAAATTCACTCAATACCTTCACCAGTTAAGTATTCATTCATCAATCACGATAACTACAACAAGCTCCGTAGGCTTGCCGTAGCCTTTAATCTACACATCGGGATTGTGGCATTATTCCCCGCTCCCCGGTTTCTCTCCGTCAAGTGGCTGCTGTCAACTGAAATTTGAGCCTATCGGTTCTTAGCCCTCAGTATCTTTTACCTAGGTAGGCTTGCCATCCTATGGCATCCCGAAGAAAGGCTTTGAACTTTTCTTTTACGGCTTTGAACTCCTGCACTGATAGCACGCCCCACCATGTGCCCTGACCAACTTACACATTCACCACCAATATCTAGACGTGAGGTCTGCCCATATGGGACTTTTTAGCAACGCCACCGCAGCTAAGGAAAGCGACACCCTAAAACTTAGCCCCGCAGAGGCTTTTACCGCAGTTTTAACCACCGCCATGGCGGCAGATGGATATGCCTCTGACGAAGAGCTAAGAATGCTTCGAGATAATCTCTTCTCGATGCAGCTATTCAAACCCCTAGATGATGAAGCTCGCCTACACATGCTGGAGCGGGTACTTAAACTGCTCGAGAATCCTGGACCGGAAGCTCTGCTGGTGGAGGCACGCTCCGTATTGAAAGCAGAGCTTAGGGAAACCGCTTTTGCAATGGCGGCAGACATGGTGACGAGTGATGGTTGCTTGGCGGATGAGGAGCAATCCTACTTAGATCGCCTCAGGGAGACACTGGACATTCAGCAGGATATGGCTGACCTATTAATCACTGCCATGGGCGTCAAAAATCGAGGATAAGGCCAGCAATAATCAATAGGTCAGCAGACAGATCTCTGCCCCCAGGAAAGAGATAAACTTCTCTAACTGTCGAAGGTGGCGCTCCTGCACAGCCCCTGCAATCGCGATAATGTCAGGGACTATTCCTTTCCTATGCAACTGAGTTTTAGGTTTAATTGACGATAGTTCCTGGCGACCAGTTAGACTAACTGTCTACCTTCCCGTTACCGTGTCTTGCTTTACCTGCCCTCCCAAGGGAGTTTACGGGTAAAATTCAACAGCCGCATAGGCTAGGCAAGCGGTCCCAGCTCCTTATCCTTAGCGGAACTTAGGTGGTAGTTGGGTCTGTCATTGATACTTGGGAAATAAATTTTTGGGCAGTCAGAGCTGAGAGTAACAATCACTATGGGCGCAACCATTGAGCAAATTGGCGGCTATCTGAGCAATCGTGGCTGGGAGTATAAGATTGATCGCGATCGCAGCTGCATTGTTACCGCAGTCCAAGCGGATAACTTGGAAGATTTTATGATTGTGGCCCAGCTCGATGAAGACGGCGAATTCTTTAAGCTGTTTGCCCCCCACGTAATTACTGGCATCCAGGACAATCCCCACAAAAACGCCATTTTGCAGACCATGCTAAGCATCTCCTGGGAAACCAAGATGCTTCAGTGGGAGTACGACCCGTCTGATGGGGAAATCCGCGCCATGATTGAGTTCCCCCTAGAAGACTCCACCCTGACGGAACGGCAATTTAATCGCTGCCTAACGGGACTAATCCAAATTGTGGACGACTTTGCAATGCCTCGTCTTCACCAGGTGATGGAAACAGGGGTTGATCCCGGTGACGAGGAAGCGGGAGAACGGTTGTTGCTGGCGCTTCAGCAGGAAATGCCTGGGCTGCTGGGGGTTTTGGAGCGAGCGATGGAAGCGCGAAAACGTCGGGGGCAGTTCCCTTCCCAGGATTAGACGCTCACTGATCCCCTGTCTGGGCAGGCACAAGTGAAAAGTATCCCTGTTCTGTCGAGCTTCACAGTTTAGCCTAAAGAAGAATGGCGATTGAACAAGCTGAAAGCAATACAGAAAGGACTTACGCAAAGCCCCGCCGCAATATGAAGGATTCTTTGATACTCGAAGGGGATAAGTTTCTAGCTCGCCAGCATGGTCTTATCGAGACGGTTATTGGTCAGCTTAAGAACATCTGCCAATCAAGCATTCTCGACACTCAGTCCGGTCAGTTGCCCCGTTCATCTGATAGCGGGGCTAGTGGCGTAATGTCATCAATCTTAAAAACTGCCTTTGAATATCTGAATCCTACCCCGTGCCCGCGTTAGGTGGTGAAAAAATAGCATGAGCGAATGCAATAGCATCTCCTTCGACTTGGAAAGGCACGGAGTTTGCCGATGAAGCCGTGCCAGATAACGTCTCAATCTCTTGTAGAGGAGGAAAATAGCCGACTCATGCAAGAGGTCCATTAGCAAGGTCATCGTTGCCAATGATTCCAACTGAAGACCATGCTAATGGACCTCTTGCATGAGTCGGC
>JBCCTE010000427.1:0-3470 GCA_039198915.1 Cyanobacteria bacterium P01_D01_bin.73
CCCAAATCTGCGCCACGGGCTTTTGGAGCGTTGACCATACTTCACCGTGCGGAAATTAATGGCATTAGTGTACGGGCTATATGGGGCATAGGTTGCTCCGGTTCCCGACTAATACGCCCACACCCACCACCTGGCGATCTCCATTATTTACTTGGGTTCTTTGGCAGATCACTTGATGTTGCGAATGGATTGGGGCCAAGGGTCTGGGAAGGTTTCGCCTTTTTGCCAGGCAGTGATTTCCTCGTCGGTGCAGAGGGCGTCCTCAAGGGCAGAGGAGAACGATTCGATCGCCGCCTTGAGACCGATAAACGTAAGCTCGTTGTGGCGATCGCCAAAGATAGGATGCTCGTTTTTGAGTTCCGCCCTCATCTGCTCAGCTTCATCAGCAAACAACTTCCCCTCCCGATTAAGGGCAATTTCCGATCGCCAAAATCCTCTGATCTCAAGGGTGATCTGACTGCCGGATTGCTCCCAAAGTAAGGTGTGGGCGGGACGGGACGCGAGCCATAGAAAACCCTTGGTGCGGTAGACTCCAGTGCTCAATTCACTGCGGCAAACTTCGTGCAAGCGCTCTGGATGGAACGGTCGCGGATCGCGCAGAACCAGAGTTTCAATATCGTCGGCGGTGGGGGCTTTCTGAGACAGACCGAGCTGTTTTGCCAACTTCTTCAAAGTGGAAAGCTTTGGTGCTGGGGTTTCCTCAAGCTGCGGCAGAAGCAGTCCGGCATGGGCCGATAGCCCGATCGCTGCCCGTGGCTGAAACTTTTGCAGGGTGCGCACCTGGGCATCGACGGCAGACTGCGGAATGGTGTCGATCTTGGTGAGGATAATCACCGTAGCAAAGGCAATCTGTTCAACGAGAATATCGGCGGCATGACGAAGCGCCGAATCTTGAGAACCGGAGGCTTCGCCAGTGAAAACGCGACCGTCCGCAAAATCGCGATGGAGATTCAAAGCGTCGACGGTGACAATGAAATGCCTGAGGAAGAATCGCTTATTTTGCGTAAGTGCTTTGATCAGTGGCCACGGACGGGCAGCACCAGTGCTTTCGCATAGGACCAGCGGCGCAACAGGATCAAATTCAGCGATCTCATTCAGGGTTTTTCCCACAGAGGCATGGAGCCGCTCCCGTGCATGGATGCCATGGAGAGCCGCCACGCGAGCAGCGAAGCGCCCCGCAGTCGGCATTAATTCCTCGATTGAAAGCAACTCGGCGTCAACGGCAAACTCGCTGAGATCGTGAACAATCAATGCTGCATCACGCAGGGCTTCGTCGCATTGCCAGCGCCGAATCAGGGTCGTTTTCCCTGAACCAAGGAAGCCGCAAAGAGCAACGGTGGGGATCCGATTCATAACTCTAGTTGTTGATAAAACGGTAACGCTCACTGGCGCGAGCAAAGAAGCAACAAGGGAAAGTTATTCCTAAACTCGGCGCTGCTAAATGGTGACTTATGTTTCGCAAGATTCTGAATGAGGCTCCACAGCTTTTGATAAGCAGTTCATAGCTCAGTCAAGCAACGCAATTTGAGAAAGCTGCACTTCAATTTTAGTGGAATCAATGGGCACCGTATCTGCGCCCAAGCCATAAGAAACAGGGCTGGTAGCAATCCAGGTGTTTTGCCCGCACCAGAGAACCCCGCAATGACTGTAATCGTGGGCTTGCAAGACGAGAATGAGAATGATTATCATTCCTATGATAATTCAAGTATTTTTAGTCAACTTAGGTTGAACATCATCATTGACGTGAGGTTATGGCGCAGTTGCAAACTGATATTGCTGTGATTGGTGCTGGTCCCCAGGCATTGACCTTGGTGACTCATGTGTTGCAAAAGAAGGCGAAACTGCGCGATCGCATCAAAGTATTCGACCCCAGCGGCACTTGGATGACCCATTGGCAGCAACAGTTTGCAGCTCAGGAAATTCCCGAATTGCGATCGCCCGTTGTCCACCACCCCGATCCAAACGCTTACGCCCTGCGCACCTTTGCCGAAAGACGTCCCCAGGAACTCCACCCTCCTTATGATCGCCCCGAGACTCGTCTATTCCAAGAATTTTGTCAAAGTCGGGTGCGGCGTTGGAGACTGCAGAACCATGTTGTGTCCGCGCGAGTTGTCCGCCTGGAGCCCCTATCCAGTCAACCTCCACGATTTCAATTGACCCTATCCACGGGAGAAACGGTGTTAGCGCGGCGGGTTGTGATGGCGACAGGCGGCGGTCAGCCTCGCTTTCCTGAATGGGCGCAGACTGCTCTTCAAGAGAATCCATCAGGAAAGTTGCGCCATGCCTATCAAATTCGACTGCCAGAATTGGGATCCTTAGCCGGCGAAACGGTGCTGATTGTGGGCAGTGGTTTATCCAGCGCGCACCTGGCGATCGGGGCGGTGAAGCGTGGAGCTAAGGTGTTGATGATGGCGCGGCGGACGTTTCGAGAAAAGATATTTGATGCGGAGCCGGGGTGGTTGGGTCCCAAATATTTAAAGGGATTCTATGCTGAGCCCGATATGGAAACCCGCTGGCAGATGGTGCAGGAGGCACGGGATGGCGGCTCGGTTACGCCTGCCATGATGATGCAGCTGCGGCGGCTGCAACGCCAGGGACATATCACCTTGTACGAACACTGTCAGGTTTCCGATGCCCATTGGGATGGAGATACTTGGACGGTGTGCTGTGGAACCCAAGAGGTCCATCAATGTCTGGCGCACCAACCCATTCACCGCATTTGGCTTGCCACGGGCACAACCTTGGATATCCAAGCTGAGCCTTTGTTGGCGGACGTGTTGGCGCAATATCCCATCGAAACGGTCCACGGTTTACCGCTATTGGACAAGCATTTGCGCTGGCCTGGCTGCGAACTCTTTGTGATGGGACCCTGGACAGCATTGCGAGTGGGACCAGTGGCTCGGAATCTGCACGGTGGCAGGTTGGCCTGTGATCGCATCGTGCCCGCCATCACAAAGCCAAGCCTATCCTTCGCCTACGGTTCAGGGGCAAAACCTAGCCCAACTGTTCCATCCTAGCGATCGCCCCTTCCAGCTCTACAACTCGAGGATCCTGATCAACGGGCAATTCGTAGACGCCTGCCTTTACCGCCTCGATTTTTTCTTCAATTTGTTCCACCGCTGTCAGCGCTTCCAACTGCTCCGCCTCAAGCTGGATGATTTTGGATTCCAAAGTGGCGATCGCCTCAGACCGCCACCGAGTTTCCGCCAGTAATTTTGTGTGTTCTTCAGCCTTATCCAGCTTGCCGATGCCGTCGTACCAAAGCTTCCACTCAGCAATTTCTGCCTTCCGCTGCTTAGACTGTTGCTTGGTTTTGGTGACTTTCGTCGCCAATTTCTCCACCTTTCGATCTGCCTTGGTTAACTTCGCTTCCAAGGTTTCCAAATCCGGCACATCCTCGGCTCGCTCGATTTCTAGGCGCGATCGCAACTCCACTAGCTGCTGTTTAAGCCACGCCACGCCAGTCGCTA
>JBCCTE010000428.1:0-3467 GCA_039198915.1 Cyanobacteria bacterium P01_D01_bin.73
AAACGGAGGATTACTGGACTGGATAATGTATCGAGGGCGTAATTTCAGAATCTTCAGAAGCTCAGAAACTGGAGTAGCCTGGGCAGCATCTCCATCCCCAGAACAATAGGGCAGCAACCGACGCTTCATCAGAATTGAAGGATGGGTCACACATCGCGTAGGGGGCTGCTTATCTACGAGCCAATAAACGATATGTCGATAATTAAGGATATAGATTTCATCTTCCGCTGCCAGTCCTTCATCCTTCAAATAACGAGCAATTTTAGAAGTACTGCCTGAGGGTAATTCCTGCTTTTGAATAACTGATTTAGCGAGCGTACGGTACCCCTTAACCGTTGCATCAAAACTTAGGGTTATTCCCGCCAGCACTGCGACGAAAGCATAGCGCCTAAGGCGATGGGTGACTAATGGCCGCAGAAATTGGGCAGATAAAATCGCCACAAAGGGAGCAAGCTGAATCAGGTAATGAGAAAAGCCCATTCCCCCTCGAATGATGGAAAAAAGAACTAAAACACCATAGACGAGAAGAAGCGAATATCGGCGGCGCTGATTACTCGAAAGTCGCTTCCATGAATAGGGTAAGGATACTAGGGCGATTATTGCTCCCCCCCAGGTCACCCCTCCCAACAGCCACAGTGAGGGATCAGAGTAGGTGGAGATTAAGTTCAGGATCTGCGCATAAAGTGCCCCTCCTATACTTTTGCCCGTGAGAGCGTAGGTTAAAACACCTTGGATATTGACCGCCCACCACTCGTTGAAATTTCCCGTATAGAGGTAAGGAATAAGCAGGATGGCGGTGACACCGAAACCAGAGGCGTAGTAAAGTCCCTGTTCCTTGAGAACGGCTCTAACCGACTTGGTTGTTAGAAAACAGTCCACTGCAAGATAAATGGATAGCCCGATCGCCACAATCGCCAAATTAGACCGAACGTTGGCAGCCAGGGCAAGCAGAACAGCTCCAGAGCAGATATGAAAGCGACTCCGAGGTTGCGCAGAGAAGCAAAATAGGGACGCACACAGATAGGGAAGCGCCACAATTTCCGTCATAGTTGCCTGCCCACTGGGGATGGAGCTAGCAATCAGAATGGCAAAAAAAGCTGATAACCCCGCAACGGCTTGACCGAAAATCCGTTTCGCAAAGTAGTAGCAAAAAAAAGCCGATATGGAGAGATAGAACAATCCTGCCAGTCGTATTCCCCAAATCGTCTTGCCAGAAATCAGTACAAAGACTGAGTAGTTGAGAAAGGCGAAGAAGGGTTTGAGATCCCACAGTTGGGTATAGGGCAGATGACCATCCAGGATGGATTGCCCCATCAGAATCAATGTGCCCTCATCCCAATTAATTGTTTCTTGGAAGAAGTAAGGCAAACGAAACAGCAGAGCGATCACAAAGATCTTCGCGAAGATCCACCCTTTACTCCCCCGGAGATAACTGAGAGCACGACTTGTTCTGTGGAGAAGGCTAGGAAGGTTCATCGACTTAGGCAGAGCAATTTAGCCCCAATGCTAGCCTTAGCGGATGGACTGCTCCAATGCGCGATCGCCCCCTTTGTCGTTGGAAATATTGGACTGCGATCGCACCGTCAAAGGCTTCACCGACTGCGGTCTGCCTAACCCGTCGGTCAGCGCATAGCCCCGGGTTAACAGCCAGAACCACGCCTGCGGAGATTTCGGCTCTAGCCACGACTGTACTCGCTGGGAAAACGCCGGCAACCAACCAAATAGCCATCCCAAAAACGCCACCCAGGTGAAATTCAAATAGCTGCCCACCCAACGCACCATATCCGCCGGACCCGCCGAATCTAAAATCCACCACAGCATCAACGGGTTCTGCCACGCCGCCTTGAGCGCCAGCCGGTTAAACATGCTCCACTGGGCGCGGTCTTTGATGAAATCATCGGCTATTGCCGGATCTGTATCCGCCAACAGCCCAAAGAAGGTATTCAACATCGCGTTCACCCGCTGGGGCGGTAGCTGCCGGTCCGTGGGCACCATCATCCCCTTAGAAAACATCCAGGTCACCGCAATATTGCTCTGATAAGCCCGAATTTGCCCCAACTGCTTCGCCGAGACCAAATCGTGACGCAGTGCCGTATCCAACTGATCCACCAGTCGGCTTAGGTTGCGCACCATGGATCCGAAACCCGTAAATACAAGCGGTGACTGTAACGATGCCGCATCCCCCAGGGCAATCAGTCGGTCAAAGGCTACGGTGCGATCGCTCTCCCCCAAACTGAAATAGCCCGGAATATATCCAAAGGTCGCCTTGCCCCAGTCGAGAGCATCCATATCGCAGCGCCGATACTCGGGCAAAATGGTGAAGAAATCCTCGTACATTTCCAACAGCGAACCGGGATTTTTCTGATTCACCTGATGGTAGTGAAATAGGTAAATGGTCAGGGCACCATTTTCCGCCGGAAATAGCTCCCAAATGAGCTGGCGACCGCGAGAAATATCCCCGTGGCTAAATAAAACGTCCCCATAGGTGGAATCCCAAACTTGCGGGTCAAACCCCGAGTTAACCACTGCTCCCACGGTGGGACAAACGCTATCAAAGGGACGACCTTGATTAAGCTGCCAGGCGATCGGTGATGCAGTACCCATGGCGTCAATCAACACCCGCCCCGTCGCCCGTCGCCCTTGCCCCGTAGGCAGATGGGTCGCCGTTACCAACGTGCCATCATCAAAAATTTCCGATCGCTGAAATTCCGTTTCATCCCAAATTTCACCGCCCGCCGCCGTTAGTTTTTCGCCACATAGCTTAATAAACTGGTCCGCTGCGATCGCCACATTTAAAACCGTCGGCGTATGCAACACCTTCGCCCGCGCCTGGGGCGGGTTATTCGCATCAAAAAACTTATGGAAACCGTCCTCGTACTCGCAGGAAATAATGCTTTCAAATTCCTCTGCGGTAAACAATCCCAGGTCAATTAAACTTTGAAACTCCGCCCGCGAAATATTCCATTCCCGGTTCATCCGTCCAAAAGGCATCCGCTCAAGCAGCAACACCCGATAGCCCAACTGCGCCATCGCCGCCGCATGGACCACTCCCAATGCGCCGCCCACATAAATTAGATCAAACTTCGACGCATCGCCCGTATCCGGTAAATCGCCTGGCGATCGCGTCACGATCGTTTTTGGATTCTGGGGCGATCGCACCCCCTCTCGCCAGCGCCGCTCCCACCAATACACCCGCGTTAGGTCGTACTCCCCCCGCTCCATCTTCTGGAAATACTTAACGGTTTTGGGATAGTGGGACTCCAACGCCTCAAATATGGATTGCTGACTGAGGTCAATTTCCGGTGGCTCTGGATAGGTGGGTGGGAAGCGATCGCTTAACCCCTGTTCCAGCTCTAATAAGACTTTTTGCTCGCCCACTATTGAATCCGTGCCCCAACGAAATGCCTTTAAATAAACTGTTCGCTGCAACAACCAGACAAAAACCACCAGTGCTGCCTGGGCAGGCT
>JBCCTE010000429.1:0-3457 GCA_039198915.1 Cyanobacteria bacterium P01_D01_bin.73
CAACGTTCTGACCCTAAACGGTGATTTACTCCAGGCGGAAACGGTATTACGAGATGTGCTGAGTCAGGAGCCCCACGATGGCGAGAATTACCATGGTTTGGGCAACGTAATGCGGGAACAGGGGCGTTACGAAGATGCCATCGTTTGCTTTCAGCAGGCGATCGCCCTAAAGCCCAACTTTGCTGAAGCCCACTGCAACCTAGCCCTAATCAAATCCCTATTAGGCAACTGGATAGACGGCGCGGCGGAATATGAATGGCGACTACAGTGCCCTGATATGCTTCGCCTTCTTCCCACGGTCCCTTTTCCCCTTTGGCAGGGGGAATCATTACAGGGGAAAACCCTGATGCTACACGGAGACTTGGGTTTGGGCGACTGCATTAACTTTATGCGCTACGCTCCCCTCCTAGAAAATCAGGGGGCGCAAATTGTGTTGCATCTTCCCAAAAGCTTGACGGCGATCGCCCAAACCCTTCCCGGTAACGTGCGAATTCTTTCCCAGGGCAACGATATCCAATGGCGCTCCCCTGAATACTCGACCATCGACTACTGGTGCCCCCTATTCAGCATGATTCACCGTTTTCGCACCACACCAACCACCATTCCCGCGACAATCCCCTATCTACAAGCACCCGGCGATCGCCCCCCTTTGCCGCCTCCCTTTACCGCCAACACCGCGCGAAAACTAGGCATCGTATGGGAGTCTGGCAAACTAAGCGACACCCAGCGCCAGCGCTCTACCCAACTGCGTCAGTGGCAGCCCATTGCAGCGCTACCTGACATTCAGCTCTACAGCCTGCAAAAGGAGCGATCGCCCCAGGAGCAAACCCAGCTCCGTAACTGGCAAGCCATCGACCTCGCCGACCAGCTCACCGACTTCACCGCCACCGCCCACTACATCAACCAACTCGACGCCGTACTCACCGTAGACACCGCCGTCGCCCACCTCGCAGGGGCCCTTGGCAAGCCGGTCTATGTGCTAATCCCCCATGTGCCCGACTGGCGCTGGGGACTGACTGGCGACTCCACCGCCTGGTACTCCACAATGGGGCTCGTTCGTCAATCTGCGCTAGATCACTGGGAACCGGCGATCGCACACCTTGCCAAGAGACTTACCAATGAGCGAAAAATGTCCAACAGGAACAAGTAAGTAAAAATTTATGATATTTTAATAAACCGTTTTAAGGGTAGGAGGCACAATAGTTCTGGTGCAGTAGTGGGCTAAGCCGGTCATAAATTTTTCAAAGCTAAGCTGTAGAAGAAAAATATATGAACAAAACTATCTGGCCCAACGGGTGAAAGAAATATGTGACAAGCTAGGGTGGTTCCGGCAACTCTTTCAGGAATTTTAAAATAGCTCTTGCTTGCTCCGATGTGGCTGCAATTCGGTTCAGTTTTACGCAGCCTCATAGCAGTAGGAAAAAAGCCATTAATTAATGGCGAGGCGGCTACAAAGTAGCTTCACTTACTGAACATTAAGTATTGGCAGTGAGTTTGAATTATTGCTGTCAAACCATTTTCTGAAGCTGATGGCGATCGCCCAAAGGTTCAATCTGTCGTATATGTGGAAACTGTCATGATTCAAGCTACCGTTCAATATTCCCTCGAGTTCATTAAAGAGGAAGCGAGATCGCTTGTAAGGCACGGTAGGATTAGCCGCCGCCAGCCCATTTACGTACTTTGCCAATACATCCCAGCTCGCGAATGGAACTGTGTAGAGGCAGAATTAGAACGCTGTGACTTCCTACTAAGGGATTGCATTGGCGAACTTTTAGGTCATGAAGAATGGAGCAATGACTAGAGATTGGGATAAAGCTTAATGAAATTTTTGTCATCATTTTTTTTGATGTTTGCGATTAGCTTTCTGCCCTCGTCCTAGGGTAACAAATCGTATTCAAGCTTTCCTCGTCTCCCCGAGAAATACTGTCATCTCAAGCTGCCAAACCGGAGATTAATTCTAGTCCTAGTGCTGATTTACCCACACAGTTCAAGGAAAGTCAAAAATCAGACTACGATTCGATTAAATGGGCCAAGCTCCCTAGCAGGAGCTGGCTCATTTATTTTGGAACTTAACAGCAGAATTACTTAGTCACAAATACCCTTGATAGATGCTTCCTTCATCTGTCAGAAAATTCTCCAAATCGTTCAGATTAATTTGCCGCTACTCATCGAGAGAACACTCCACAAATTTGGTCCGCACTTTAGATGCGGCGAAAGATTTCGCTATGTGACGCTTGTCGGGTTTGTCGTGGAATTTATTTACAATCCTTTTGTGCTTTTGCGGCAGTGTTTGGGCGCTGAGAGTTCAGCCTGACAGCTTTTTGAGGAGTGAGACTAGAGGGCTAGGGAATTATGGATAAGCGATTTGCCAATATTTTTTCACTCACCGAGGATGAGGCGATCGCTCTGTTGGATACGCCGCCATCGGAGCTAGAGCCGGGTGAATCACGATACATTGCTGCGTCCCACTTGATTAATTTTCCGACGGAACGGGCGATCGCCTCCTTAATTAGAGCCGTGGAGTTGGAGGACGGGTCGCTGGATACGCGGATTGTGCAGCGTAAGGCTGTGGAGTCCCTGGGACGGCTGCAGGCGACGGTGGCGCTGCCGATGATTCGGCAGTGTTTGGGCAGCGACGACCTGTATATGGTGGAAAACTCGGTTTGGGCAATTGGTGAAATCGGCACCGACGATGCAGAGATTTTGGAGGCGATCGCCGAGCTGTTGCCGCAATCGGAAAAGCCCTACCGAGTCATTATTCAGGTGCTGTCAAAGCTGAATTATCAAAAGGCGCTGGAGCGGATTCGTCCGTTTATGACCTACGAAGATGAGCCGACGGCTAGTGCGGCGATCGCCACGGTGAGTCGGTTTACGGGGGACGAGTCGTTGATGGAGGGGGTGGTGGAATTTCTGCAACACTCCAGCGTTAATGCCCGACGGCTATCGATTCAGGATTTGGTGGATGCGGGCTATACGCCGGCGATCGCGCCCTTAGCGCAGTGTCCGGTGTCGGTTGTGTTTCGACTGCGGGGGATTCGGCTACTGGCGGCAAAAGCAATGGCGGCGGGTTCGCTGACCTTTGCGGAGCTAGAGCCGAGTTTGGATGCCACGGTGCGGGACAATCCGACGACGCTGGAGCTGGTGCACGAGTATGACCAGTTGCCGGCGCTGGAGTTTGCGATGCAGGAGCTGTACCAAACGGACTTTGGGCGCTGCTATTTGGCAACCCAAACCCTGGTGGAGTCCTTCGGCGAGGAGGTGGGTTCAGCGGCGATCGCCTCCTTCCGCGACAAGGGGCACAACGACTACGGCGCCCACTACCACCTTATAAAAGTCCTGGGCTGGCGGAAGCATGCTCCAGCCTACGACCTGTTTTTGGAGGCGCTAAATAATCCAGAGCCCCAGTTCCAAAAGTCTCGGGCGGCGGCGGGGATCGCCCCCCGGCGGGTTGCGCAGC
>JBCCTE010000430.1:0-3457 GCA_039198915.1 Cyanobacteria bacterium P01_D01_bin.73
CTGTCTACAACCACTACAAACGACTGGCATGTATTCAAGAGGATGGCCAAAAGGGCGAGGGCTCGGAGCCTAAGGAAGAGGGCGTTGAGCTGCAGAAATCTAACGTGCTGTTGATTGGTCCCACCGGTTGCGGGAAGACGCTGTTGGCTCAAACGTTAGCCAGAGTTTTGGACGTGCCTTTTGCGGTGGCGGATGCGACGACGCTGACGGAAGCGGGCTACGTGGGGGAGGACGTTGAAAATATTTTGCTGCGGCTTTTGCAGGTTGCAGATTTTGATGTAGACGAAGCCCAGCGGGGCATTATCTATATCGACGAAATTGATAAGGTTGCCCGCAAGAGTGAAAATCCGTCCATTACACGGGATGTTTCAGGGGAGGGCGTTCAGCAGGCGCTACTGAAAATGCTGGAGGGGACGGTCGCCAATGTTCCTCCTCAGGGTGGACGCAAGCATCCCTATCAGGACTGCATTCAAATCGATACCAGCAATATTTTGTTTGTGTGTGGTGGCGCGTTCGTGGGGCTGGATAAGGCTGTGGAGCAGCGCACCGGCAGGAAGTCCATGGGCTTTGTGCAGGACGGCGATGGTAGCCAGAGTAATGAGAAGCGGATGGCGGATACCCTGCAACATATGGAGCCGCAGGACCTGGTGAAGTTTGGGATGATTCCTGAGTTTATTGGTCGAGTGCCGGTGGTGGCGGTGGTTGAGCCGTTGGACGAGGCGGCGTTGATGGAGATTTTGACGCAGCCGAAGAATGCTTTAGTGAAGCAGTATCAGAAGCTGATGAATATGGATAATGTTCAGCTGACGTTTACGACGGATGCGGTGCGGGCGATCGCCCAGGAGGCCCACCGACGCAAGACCGGGGCGCGGGCGCTACGCAGCATTGTTGAAGAGCTGATGCTGGATGTGATGTACGAGGTACCGTCGCGGAAGGATGTGACCCGCTGCACGATTACTGGCGACATGGTGGAGAAGAAGTCAACGGCGGATCTGCTGCTCCATCCGTCATCCTTGCCGAAGCCGGAGTCTGCCTAGGATGGGGGACGTCCCAGAGAATATGTCAGTGACAGAGGCGGCGAAGGCGGCGACCATTACGCCTGGCTCAGTGGTGATTCGCGGATTTGAGCATTACTACGAGTGGGTTACGGCGTGCAATCGCCCAAGTAATCGTGAGGAATCATCCAGCGGTAGCAAAAAGCCGGTGATGGTATTTGTTCACGGTTGGGGTGGATCGGGATCCTACTGGCGATCAACGGCGACGGAATGGTGCGATCGCTACGACTGCCTAATTTACGACTTGCGCGGCTTTGGGCGTTCTATCAATCGTGTGGAAGGTGGTGAAGTAGCAACGAACCCAGACGAAGATCCCTATTTACTGGAAGCCTTTGCGGATGATTTGTATCAGCTTCTAGAGAAGTTAGATTTACAGCGAGTTACGATCAATGCTCATTCTATGGGGGCGTCGATCGCCGTTTTATTCGCTCAGCAGTGGGGCGATCGCCTGGATGCGTTAATTCTGACCTGTAGCGGAATTTTCGAATACAACAAACTGGCGTTCGAAACGTTCTATATCTTCGGGCGATACGTGGTTCTGTTCCGTCCGGCTTGGCTATCGAAGCTGCCCTTTGTGCCACAGCTATTTATGTCGCGGTTTTTGCACCGTTCCATTCCCCTGGCCGACCAGAAAGTATTTTTGGAAGATTTTTTACAGGCGGACTTTGATGCTGCGCTGGGCACTATTTTCTCCGCCGTTAGCCTGCGAGCAGTGGAAACTATGCCGGGGGCTTTTGAGTCTTTGACCATGCCCACGCTGTTAATTTCAGGGGAGTTTGACCAGATTATTCCACCTAAATTGGGGGCGATGGCAGCAGAATTGAACACCGCTAACGTGCAGTATCGTCGCATTGAAAAGACCGGACACTTCCCAATGTTGGAAGATAAGGACACCTACGATCGCTGCGTTACCGAGTTTCTAAAATCAGTGCCGACATCACCGCTGGCAGCTTGAGCCAATGCTGTTGTGAACTGATTTGATTCGAATTAATTTTCCCAAGTCCCCTCAATCACGCTGTCTTTAGGTGGCGTTTGTTGCCCATGGCTTCTCCTCGGCGATCGCCCTCGCCCAGCTCCGAAAACACTTCTCCAAATGCTCAAAAACAGCGAAAGCAGCCCTCAGCCTTGGCATCGTTTCTCTGGGGCATGGCAGTCTGCGCCTCAGGAGTAGCAATGGTTTACTGGCTAGAAAATCGCGGCGACCTGCCCAGCTTTTCTGGTCCTACAACGGAGCTGTCCAACGGGTTTAAATCTCCCCCCTTGGCGATGGAAGGCGGCGACCCCTATCTGCGCGCCTTGATGCGCACCATTTCTGCCAGCGAATCCAATTACGAACGCCCCTACGACGTCATCTACGGCGGCAGCTACCTGACAGACTACAGCGATCACCCTCGCCGCTGCATCACTATCACCGCCGGTCCCAATCGCGGCAACTGCTCCACCGCCGCCGGTCGCTATCAAATGCTGGATATCACCTGGGCGGACAAGGCCAAACGCTACCATCCCAACGCCGATAGCTGGCTGTGGTGGTCGGGCTATAGCTTTGAGCCCCGCTACCAGGATGAGGTGGTGTATCGATGGCTGAGCGATCACCAAGCCTGGGGATTTGATATAGCTGCCTTGCTTAAACAAAACCAACTCAACACCGTCCTAAAGCGTCTGTCGGGCACCTGGACCAGCCTGGGCTATGGCATCGAAGACAATGTGATGACCCCAAAACTGCCGGTAATTTATCGGGAGTTGTTAGAAGAAGAACTGAAGGGATCGCGGAATTTTAGTTAGACAAATGCGACTCTGTCAACAGCTAACAACCAATATTTAATCAAGCAATGCAGCACCTCAAACAGCGTAAACTTTGGTATATCCCCGTAGTTTATAAAAAGGCTAGGTGCTAGATTGAATTCAGAAGCAATAGACAGCTTCCTGGCACAATAAAGCCAGTTTAACTAGACCCAATTAGTGGGAGGAAACCCTTATCCTTAGCAGTTTTACTGCATGTTTGTCTTGTCCGTTATGGACAGATGCTAATGCAAAGCTAGATATTTCCAAGACTGTTGCAAAGGAGTTCTAAGGCAGTAAACAGGTTGATAATGGCTCTAAAGTGAGTCAATCACGGTTTTTTTAAAGTCTTGCTTGCAGAAAGTGACTTGCAGAAGACAGCCGTAAAACTAAACTCATTTAGAGTAAGTTTTGTCCTGATATTGTTCGCTCAAATGATTAAAGTCGCTAAAAGGAAATTTCTCTAAAGTTTGTTAGATCTGTCATTGATTTTATCAGTAACTGAAGACTTAAACCCTATGGGGATGGCCGTCCATCCCCTTTGCGCTGTTTAGGGTTTTTGGGGCAAGACCGGATTTTTTGAGCTGGAGTAACATGGGCTAGGCAGTTTTTTTGGGATGCGA
>JBCCTE010000431.1:0-3450 GCA_039198915.1 Cyanobacteria bacterium P01_D01_bin.73
GCAAAAACACCACCGGCTTCCCCTCAGGATTGCCACACTCCTCAAAATAAATCGTGTGGATGTCATCCACCGCCAACGTTCCCGTTCGGTAGGGCTCAATCGGTGGAAACAGGGGCGATCGCTCAGCAACCATAGGGTTTAACCACTAACAGACCATTACGTTAAAGATACGGAAAATTGGCACTTAGCGGACACTGGAACATCAGAAGAGCCAGGGATATTTTCCAATGGCGCAACGGCTATGATGAAGTCGAGTGTTTTCTCCTAAGCCATTACTCACAAATTCTTTATCCGTATCGCTATTCGAAGTGGCGACATGCGAAAACTATGGGCGACACTCTACTGCGCGTTGGTCAACCGGCACCGGACTTCACCGCGATCGCCGTCATCGATCAAGAATTTCAGTCCATTCAACTATCGGACTATCGCGGCAAATACGTTGTTCTGGTTTTCTATCCCCTGGACTTCACCTTCGTTTGCCCCACAGAAATCGCTGCCTTTAGCGATCGCCACTCCGAATTCAGCGACCTCAATGCCGAAATTCTAGGCATCTCCGTGGACAGTGAATATGCTCACCTCGCCTGGATTCAAACCAAACGCACCGATGGAGGCGTCGGCGACCTCAACTTCCCCCTGCTCTCCGACATCAAAAGAGAAATTAGCACCACCTACGGCGTCCTAGATCCAGACTCCGGCGTTGCCCTGCGCGGTCTATTTCTGATTGACAGGGACGGCATCCTTCAACACATCACGGTCAATAATTTAGCCGTCGGGCGCAGTGTCGATGAACCCCTGCGAATATTAAACGCACTTCACCACGTTCAAGGTCATGCTGACGAAGTTTGCCCCGCAGATTGGCAACCCGGCAATCCAACGATGGTGTCTAACCCGGCTCAATCAAAGGATTATTTCGCGGCTTTATAAATTCGCAGTCTGATAAAAGTGTGTGGCACGGCAGCGGTTCGCGGATTTTTCAGGGGCGATTACAGTTAAACGTTTTTGGATAATTGCCACGAATTGAGCACTGATTTAAAGGATTGTGATCGCGATCGCACCCATAGCGCGATAACGATCATGTATTCCCAGCAATTTCGATCGCCCAACTAATTCCGAGAATCGTGGATATTAGTTGTAATCTTCCGAACTGCTATAAACAGTTTCCAAAAGAGGTCACAAGAATCCCTATCGATCACCAGCGACGGGGAACTGTGAATTCACTTTCTAAGGGGTGGCTACCACTACGAGAGGACAATATTCAATAAATCTGGATATTGTTCTCTCGGTCCCCTCCTTATCAGACTACCCCCAACGCTCTAAAAATAACCTGGTGACGAGGAATCCCATGACAGCCCCAAATGAATCCCGTCTAATCCAATTTCTGAAGGACGAACTCAACATCGCTACCCAAGAAATGGCGATCGCCCTGAAGCATCCTTCCCACAAAACCAACTTGCCCACCATTCTGTGGCAGTACGGCATAATCAGCTCCAGCCAGCTCGACCAAGTCTTTAACTGGTTAGAGAACAATGCTGTTGCAGAGCTAGGCTAAGACATTATCAACATCGCTAGCCTGCCGTTGGTTTACTGGACATTCCGAGCCCTCGAGGCAGTTCTTGAGTACTGCGCTCTCGCGTGACGCTGGCTTTAGAGAAAGTTCCTGAAACGAAGGTTCGGTTTTGAGCACTAGCTGTGGATAAGCTCACTCCGTACACTTTAAAAACAGTTAAAGCGTAAGATTTAAAAGTATTTGCTCAAGTAGCAATAATTACGTTAGAGGCGGTGTAGGGCCTTTCGGCATGCCTTACAAGAGAGTGCTGAACAACTCATATCTGCACTGTTCGTTTACACTGGGACCAGAGAGAGCACCATGACAAGCGGAGGTTTCTGCTGTGCAAGATAACCACAACGAGCTAGAGTTTTCGGGATTTCCGCCAGACTCTTCATCGCCCCAGAAGGGACAAGAGCACCGTTTGTTGGATTATGTGCAATCTCTTAAACCGGAAACTATTGCCAAGTTGTCTAAGCCCGATTCGATGGAAACCCGCTACCTGATGGAGCGCAACGTTATCGGATTGTTAGGGGGGCTTCCTTCTGAAGGGTTTGATGTGAGCATCACCACCAGCCGCGAATCCTTGGGACGGCTGCTGGCATCAGCGATGATGAGTGGCTACTTCCTCCACAATGTTGAGCAGCGGTTTGCGATGGAGGATTCTATCGCCCAGGAGCTTGAGTCTTCTTCAGATGAGAAGCCGGAGCCTTGGTTGCCAATCCTAGATGATGAAGTTGCTAAGCCGAGCGATCGCCCCGCTGACCCCAATCCGTAACGTTGGCTCCTAGGAAAAAGTCCAGCAAAGTCAAAAACCAGTCGCCCTCCCCACTCGCCTCAGCGCGAAAATTGGGGAGGGCGATTGCTGATCAATGGTCCAAAACCGTTGCTAAGCCGTCACATCTCAGCAAATTTCAAGATAAGTTGCTGATTTGGTACGAGCATCACGGGCGGGATTTACCCTGGCGGCGATCGCCAGATCTCGACGATCCCTACCGAATCTGGACCTCGGAGGTAATGCTCCAGCAAACCCAGGTAAAAACCGTACTTCCCTACTATCACCGCTGGTTTGAGGTATTTCCAACGGTGGAAAGTTTAGCGATCGCCGACCAGCAAAAAGTCCTAAAAGCCTGGGAAGGACTGGGCTACTACAGCCGTGCCCGTAACTTCCACCGCGCCGCCAAAGTTGTCATAGAAAAACATAGCGGTCAATTTCCGCAAACGGCAGAAGCGGCTGAGGGTTTACCAGGCATCGGTCGCACCACCGCGGGGGGAATTTTGAGCAATGCCTTCGACCTGCCGGTTCCCATCCTCGATGGCAATGTAAAACGCGTTCTAAGTCGATTGAGTGCGCTACCGGTACCGCCTGCCAAAGCGATGGATGCCCTATGGTCAGTTTCGGAGTTGATTCTTAGTCGTGATCGCCCCCGAGACTTTAATCAAGCCTTGATGGATTTGGGCGCAACAGTTTGCCTGCGAAGGAATCCCCTCTGCCTGCTTTGTCCCTGGGTGTCATACTGTCAGGCGTATCAAACCAACCAGACCAACACCATTCCCATGACTGAATCAAAAGGTCCGCTGCCCCACAAAATAATTGGCGTCGCCGTTATCGAAAATGAGCAGGGAGAAATCCTCATTGATCGCCGGCTGGAAGAGGGACTTCTGGGAGGGCTGTGGGAATTTCCCGGGGGCAAAGTTGAGCCTGGCGAGTCAATGGAGGAGTGTGTGAAGCGAGAGATTAAGGAAGAACTCGCCCTTGATATTGAAGTGGGCGAAGAGCTAATTGTCGTGAACCATGCCTACACCCATTTCAAGGTGTCGTTGCATGTGCATATGTGCCGATATCTGGGCGGGGAACCTCAGGCGATCGCCAGCCAAGAAATCCGCTGGGTCACACTCGACAC
>JBCCTE010000432.1:0-3435 GCA_039198915.1 Cyanobacteria bacterium P01_D01_bin.73
CTACTTTCTTTAGATAATCTAGGTAATGAACAACAAGGAAGTTAATAATTTCACAATTGGGCTTTTTTAGCCTTTAGAACTGAAGTGTAGGAAACATTTTTAGCCCGAACTTTTTGTCTTCGAACGTTTCTATTTTTTAAGCCTGTTGCCTTTAAATTTCTTGCCTTCATAGGTGTTACTAACTTGAGTTTGCTAGTACATCTGTCAGCAAATTTATAAACATAATCGAAAGGGACTACTTCTTTGGCAATAAAGACTTTCACGGACCCTATCTTGACGTATTCCTCCGATAAAACTCGCGAATTTCCTCTGCAACTTTTGCTGTTCACGGATCAGCGTCCTACGTCTCGTAAGCAAGTGGACGAGACCTGTAGGCATTTGCGGACCCTTAGGGATGAATTTGAATTTCAGCTTGAGGTAGTGGATGTTGGAGAGCAGCCCTATCTAGCTGAGCATTTCCGTTTGGTGGCGACGCCGGCGCTGGTTAAGGTTAATCCGCAGCCGCAACAGGTTTTGACTGGGACCAATTTGGTTGAGCAAATTAATCGCTGGTGGCAGCGGTGGAAGGATTCGGCGGAGGACTTTATGGAAAGTCATCCCCTGGAGTCTGATATGTCCATGTCCCTGGTAGATGCGGCGGAGCAGGTGCGGCTGTCGGATAAGGTTTTCGGTTTGGAGCAGCAATGTGAGGAGCTTGGTGAGCTGCTGAAGTTTAAGGATAAGGCGATTGAGATCCTAGCCCACGATTTGCGTAGTCCTTTGTCGGCGGTATCGGCGGCGCTGGAGACGTTGGAAGCGGGGCAGAAGCCGGGGACGGTGCAGTCGATGCGGATGACGCCGGAGCTGGAGTTGCGAGTGTTGTCCCACGCGCGATCGCAGCTGCGGGCGATGGATCGGATGATTGCGGATTTGCTAGAGCAGGATTTGCAACAGCCGACGGTGCCGAGGTTAAAGGTGACGCCGCGACGGTTGGATTTTGGGGCACTTTGTCAAGAGCTGGTGGAGTCAAGCCGCAAGCAGTGGAGTGAGAAGGAACAGCAGTTGACGTTGGATATTCCTCAGGACCTTCCGCCGATCCATGGCGATCGCGATCGGCTGAGTCAGGTGGTGCTAAATCTGTTGGATAACGCCATTAAGTACACTCCCGAGGGAGGCAGGATCAATTTCTCTTTGCTTCACCGAACGACTTACAAGATTCAGGGCTCCATTTGTGATACTGGACCTGGCATTCCTGAGGCGTCGCAGGAGTCGATTTTTCAGGAGGGGGTACGCTTGGGACCTGACGATAATAGCGGCTACGGGATTGGGCTGGCGGTTTGTCGACAGTTAATTCGCGCTCACCACGGGAAAATTTGGGTAAGTTCTCGCCTAAATGAGGGGAGCTGTTTCCATTTCACTTTGCCGGTTTACCGCTAGGTTTAATTTGTATCTTCAAGTCTGCATTTTTGAAGTTTGCATTTTTAAGATCTGCATTTTTGGGTCTGTATCTAACGCTGGAGAAAAACCGTGATGCTGTCGGTTGCTGAGGCTGAGGCGCGGATTTTGGCGCTGTGTGTACCTTTTAGTGGGGGCGATCGCGAGGAGATTCCCATTACAGAGGGGCGATCGCGGATTTTAGCTAAGGCGGTGTTGGCGGCGCGGGATGTGCCCCACTGGGATAATTCGGCGATGGACGGTTTTGCGGTGCGATCGCGCGACTGTCAAGAGTCGGGGGCGGAGCTGAAGGTTATTGACGAGGTGCCGGCGGGGGAAAACCCGGGGGAAGCTTTGCAGGCGGGACAGGCAGCGCGGATTTTTACCGGGGGTGTTTTGCCGCGAGGGGCGGATGCGGTGGTGATGCAGGAGGAGACGGAGGTGGAGGACAGCGCCGTCGCTAAAAGCGTTGTCATTAAAACGGCAGTGAAGTCGGGTCAGTTTGTTCGGCGGCGGGGGGATTATTGTCGGGCGGGGGCGTCAATTTTGGCGGCGGGAACTCGTCTGGGTCCGGCGGAGTTGGCGATCGCTGCAGCCAACCAAACGGCGCAATTGTCGGTGTTGCGTCGTCCCAAGGTGGCGATTTTATCTACGGGCAATGAGCTGGTATCGGTGGATCAGCCTCTTCAGCCGGGGCAAATTGTGGATTCTAATCGCTACGCCCTAATCGCCTTTGTGGAGCAAATGGGGGCGATTCCTATGCCGCTGGGAATTGTGGGCGATCGCCGGGAAGATGTTACGGCGGCGATTCGGCAGGCCATTAGCGAGGCGGATGTGGTGCTGTCTACCGGCGGGGTTTCGGTGGGGGATTATGACTACGTGGAAGCGGTTCTGGAGGAGTTGGGCGGGGCGATCGCCGTGCGTAAGGTGGCGGTTAAGCCGGGCAAGCCGTTAACGGTGGCGCAATTTTCGGCGGGCAAGCTGCGGCATTTGGGGCTAGATTCTCAAGGACGCGATCGCCCGGTGGTGTACTTCGGGCTGCCGGGGAATCCGGTGTCGGCGCTGGTGGGCTGCTGGCGATTTGTGGCTCCGGCATTGCGCACGATTTCTGGGCGATCGCCCGATGGCATCGCGCCTCAGTTTGTGATGGCAACCACCCGGTCAACGCTACGGGGCGCGGGGACGCGGGATAACTACCTTTGGGGACGCCTAGGTTTAGATACGGAATCAGACCAAGGCGGCTTCTCTTTCCAAGGCGCGACCGGTCATCATAATTCCGCCAACCTAATCAACCTTGCTGGGACAACGGGGCTGGCGATCGTCCCCGCCGGAACAAAAACCATACAAGCTGGCGAATCAGTGCAGGTAATGTTGATCCAAGAACTCGGTTAAGTAAGGAGAAGTTGTAGACTGAGGGGCGCCATTAATTCTGCTGTTGATTGAGACTGCGGCTCAGTAACGCGCACTCCTAGACGTAAAAGCTGGAGTGTTAGCATTGTCAGCCTCAACGATGAGCTGTACAACCTCGTCAGTAAGAGGCTCCAAACCGTCTTTTAAATACTCCTTCCACAAGTCCCCAAAAGATTTGTTGCAATTTTCTGATTTACCGGTCCAGCACTGGCGAGCACTGAATAATTTGTTGTCCCGTTAAGGAGCTTTTCTTGACTTTTTCCGTCAGGCTATATGTAGGTGAATTTTCGGTATTCTTAACCGCTGCCGCCCCTGGGGCGATCGCCTCCAACCCGGACAGTTCAGATAGATTTAGTCTGCTCTCCGTCGCCTCTACTGCTGGTTTATAAACTGCTCTCAAACTTAATAAACCCGTTACTGATTAACAGGTCTCTTGGATTATGAAATCCCTCGCTCGCATTGCATTAGCCGGCTTACTTGCCCTCAATCTTCCCCTCGCCTTCGCTGACCGTAGCGATGCTCAAGTTGTTAAGGCGCTAGATACGTTCCAGTGTGAAAAGGTCCAGGGGTATCACGCCACCATGGCGGTCCAGCACTCTGGGCAGCGTGCCC
>JBCCTE010000433.1:0-3428 GCA_039198915.1 Cyanobacteria bacterium P01_D01_bin.73
CCCTACGGCGCTCAGCTCTACAGTCGCGCGTTGGAATACATTGGCAACCACGAGATGCTGAGCGCTAGTGGAGAATTGGTAGCTGAGTATAATCCTAAGCTATGGTCCCCCAAAGACTACGGGAATTTAACTCAGCTTCGAACCAAGGTTTACGGCAGTACTGCCCTTATTTTCTTCGGTTGGAAAGATATCTAGAGTACACTATCGTTTGTTGTCGGGAACTCTCATTTTCGAAGAGTCTCTAAAGCAGAGATTGTCGTGTACTCTTTGAATATTGAAATAGGAGCTATAAGCCTCAGAAAATGGACCGAAATAGCTCCTAAATTTCACTATTAGGTGAGTTTTAGACAAAGCTTGAAGATCTTGCGTTTTGTCTCTTGAAGCTCTTCTGACTGTTGAGTGATCGCTTTTGAAACTGGAGCCATTTTTTGAGAAATAGGCTCTAGTTTCTCTCGATTAATCGGGTTTGATTGAGCATGGGGTTCAGCACTCTCACTAAGACTTTGAAACTCAGTTATATGCTTCTCCATAGTATTTAAGCCGCCGAGATAGCTGTCTCGTAATTCCAAGAGTTCAGGATAGGCTAGTGGTACGCCTTTGACTGTGGCGATCGCCTGCTGCACATTGCCCAAATGTTCGGGCATTTTCTTGAGCCCCATTTTGGAAGCAACTCGAACCGTAATTTTGTCCGCCGCCGGATCAATTAACCCGCTTTGAGCTGATAGTTGGGCGGCATAACCATATCTAAATTCAGTTTTCATTGCGCCGTTTAAAGCTTCACACTGCGCCTCCAAATTTCCAGCGTCACCGGAGGCGGCTGTTTGAGCTTTAGCTGCTGCTACGGGTTTCGTTTCTGAAGGTGTTGCTTCTGCGGATTTTGTTCCTATTGAGTTGTCCGACGATTTAGATTCCACTGAATTAGAATCTGACGCCTTGCTGCCTTCAGCTTCGGAAGGACTTGCAGGTACCGTATTTTCTCCAGGCTGGGCAGAGGCGATCGCTCCTGACACCCAATTTCTAATGGCGCTGTTCAACTGTGTCTCAGCAGTGTAGACCTTATCCTCTGGCTCTGAACCCTGGCGATAGGATACACTTTCTGGACAGGTTGCAGCTTCTTCGGAAAACGTCCGTGCTCCCAAAGGCTGTCCCGTTTTCGCCGCCACTAACTTAACGTTTGCTTCCTGTTCCTCGCGTTTAATAACGGATGATTTTGCGCCAATGTAGCGGCAGGTTTCTATTGTTTTCGATGCGCCAGGATAAACGCAAACTACAACCTGGGCTGCCTCAATGCTGTCCGCCTGCTCTGTCTCTGGTCCAAGGTAGTAGTTATTCACCGTCAAGACGCCGTCTTGTTTGTGAATCGCCACGGCGGGAGGGTTTGGCGTTTTGATGTCGTAGTCTGCGGCTGCGGGGACACCCACGCCTTCGCAGGCGGCGCTGATGGGGAGCAGCGCTTCCGTATCGACACCGCACCCAATGGCTGAAAAAGGGAGGGCGATCACCGTAAAAACAGCAAAGCTGCGTCGAATTTTAGTCATAGTCATGGTGTTAAAAATAATGATTAAAAAACGGCTGGATTATGAGTGAGTTTTTTTAAACTCTTGATGAGTGAATGTTGATTGATAGAGTCTTATTGAAATAGATTGACCTATGATTTGCGTTCTCAAAGCCCGCACGATAAAAATCTTTGCGGTAGAAATCAATAGGAATTGTGTGATTATTTCGCAGCAACGCCGCTTTGTTCTAGGACATCTTCAAAACTTTGGCAGTAGGGATCTAAGTCGAATGTCGCTGGGCTAACGGCATTGGTATAGGTGAAGTGGCGATAGTTCATGCAGAACCGATCCCATGTCGCCATTTGAATGTTGAACCAGTCGATGATGACGTTGGCAAGGGTGTTGGAGAGGGGGACTTTGATGCGGGTTGGGCAGGATAAATGCTGGCTCGCGGAGGTGATGACATCGTTTAGAAACACCGGTTCTCCGCCTAGTACAAAGTGGCGTGGTCCCGTTTCTTGAGGAGGGTTGTCAACGAGATTGGCGACTACTTGGGCGATGTCGTAGGCGTGGATGAAGTGGAAGCTGGCGTCGACTTTTAGATGGCGAATTAGTCTGATGTAGCGCATGATTTCTGGCAGCCCGCCCGTCAGGTGCGATCGCGGTTTTTCATCATCTCCACCTAATACAAGGGTTGGGTAAAGGGCGGTGATTTTCGACGCCATTTTTAGTTTGGGCAGCCGTAGGGCACAGTCGTATTTACTGCGAATATATTCGGTGCCAATTTGTCCGGCTTCCTTCAGCGCTTGACCGTCATTCCCCAGAATACTTGCCGTGGAAAAATAAAGAACTTGCTCACAGCGGTCGGGGTCCAAACTGTTAATTAGCTCGATATTTTTGACGACATTAATATCAAAAGCTTCGCTGCCGCCCCAGCAGGTGGCGATGGGAATAGCGATATCGGCTTGTTGCAGTAGGTCTCGATGTTGGCGAATGTTTTTCAGGTCGCCGGGGTGGATGTGAACGCTGGGTAAGGCCGCAAGTTTTGGGTTGAGTTTGTCGGGGTTTCGCAGCAGTAAATCCAGATGGTAGTTGGGATTTTTGCCGAGGGCTTCAACGATGTAATGACCAATACAGCCGCTGGCTCCCGTGATGAAAATGCGCTTTTGAAGGGTAGAAGACGTGGCGGTCATGGAGCTGCTAGTCAATGTAATTGGTAGACGAATTTATGTAGACGGCTTTACGGGAAATGCGAGAAGCGTCAAAGGAGATGTGTTGGGAATTGTGCCACAGGTTGGCGAGTTAGGCGGTGACCGCGCTGAGTTTGCCCTGGTGGATGGACCAGTGGTGGTCGGCAATATCCAGCAGGTCGCTGGGATCGTGGGTGACCACCAGCAGGCTCCAGTGTTGTTTAAGTTCGGCGAGGAGGGCGGCCAGTTGCGATCGCATGGACCAGTCCAACCCAGCGGTGGGTTCGTCTAGCAGCAATAAACTGGGCTGGCGCACTAGCTGTACCGCTAAGGATAGTCGCCGCTGTTGCCCGCCGCTCAGGGCATAGGGCGGGGTACTGAGGGGAATGTCTGATAGACCGACGGCGCTGAGAGTTTCATCGAGCTGGGTGGTGGACAGTTCGGGGTGTCCGAAGCGCAGCTCTCGCAGGACAGTGTCGCAGCAAAAATGGCGCTCGGGAAATTGAAATACCAGCCCCGCTAGTTGTTGCAATTCCTCAGGCTGTAGCTCCTGATCCCGCCACTGGACCGAGCCTTCGGTTTGGGTGGCGAGCCCTGCCATAATTTCTAGTAGCGTGCTTTTGCCGGAGCCGCTGGGACCTACGATGAGTCCCATTTGTTGGGGTGGCAAGGTCAAGTTTACCCCCTGTAAGATGGGCTGAGGGGTGGCAGGGGGATGGTAGGACAGTTGGTTTAGCGACAG
>JBCCTE010000434.1:0-3413 GCA_039198915.1 Cyanobacteria bacterium P01_D01_bin.73
ATCGCTAGGTAGTCCACCTGTCGCCGCCACTATGTCCAGCAAAACATCCGATGAATTTTCGGATTGGTGGGGCATCCAGGTTTGAAACGAAGTTACCAGTAGTTTGTGGGTCATAACCCGTCCCGCTCAGTCGCCCGTAGCCCTAGGAGCACTATAAACCATGGCAAACATGGCGGTAATTGACTACGACATGGGCAACCTGCACTCGGCGTGTAAGGGGCTGGCGCAGGCTGGGGCGACGCCGGTGGTTACCGAGTCGGCGCAGGAAATTGAGGCGGCGGATGCGGTGGTTCTGCCTGGCGTTGGCGCGTTCGATTACGCTATGGAACAGGTGCGAGCGAAGGATTTGGAAGGACCCATTCGAGGGGCGATCGCCAGCGGCAAACCCTTCTTGGGCATCTGCGTCGGCTTGCAAATGTTGTTTGAGCGCAGCGAGGAGGGGCAGCGGCCGGGCTTGGGGATTATCCCCGGCGTGGTGCGACACTTTTCCCCCGAACCCGGGTTGACCATTCCCCATATGGGCTGGAATGCGTTGGATTTGACGCAGCCGGACTGTCCCCTGTGGAATGGCATGGGCGAATCTCCGTGGATGTATTTTGTGCATTCCTATTACGTGGACCCGACGGATAAATCCATCCGCGCCGCCACCGTCACCCACGGCAGCCAAGTTATCACCGCCGCCGTCCAGGGACAGTTTCTGGGCTCCCCCCGCCCCAACTTAATGGCGGTCCAGTTCCACCCAGAAAAATCCTCCACCGCCGGACTTAAGGCACTGGCGAATTTTGTCGAAATTGTACGCACCGCAGTCCCCTGCTAGGCTGTGGGCTATCTTTTAGTTGATTTATTTAGTTCAATTAATGCAGTTGAATTACTGCATCTGACGTTACCCAGAATTTCCCATGCGCGTTTACGTTCTTTTGTTCAACGCTGGCACTGAAAACGAAGGTATCCATTCCCTCCGCCTCCAAAAGGAGGATGGCGGGATGCGCAACGTAGTGCTGATGTTTCAGGAGGAGGACGATGCCACGCGGTTTGGGGTGATGTTGGAGGCGCAGGATTTTCCTGAGTGTACGGTAACGGAAATTGACGAGGACGAAATCAAAGAATTTTGCGAGGGAGCGGGCTATGAATGCAAGCCGGTAACCAGCGAAATGCTGCTGGTGCCCCCGGAGTCCAATTTGTCCGAAGACGAAATGGATTGGAACGAGGAGGGTAAGGAGAAGGAAGTGAATGATCGCCCCCAGGAGAGCCCGCAAGAAAACTCCAGCGAATTAGATAGCATCCGCCGCCGACTAGAAAACTTGCTTTAGTCCCTGCTTCAATTCAGCTCTAGCGCTCTAATAACCAACGGAGCGTTCCGAGGTGTCTTGCTTCGGGGCGATCGGCACTGCGTTGGGACGAGCTTGCTGCGATCGCGATTGCGACGGCGCAACGAATAGCTGATCCGCCGGTTTCGGCAATGTCAATCCTGAGTCTGGCTGGGCGGCCTGGCGAGCAATTTGATCCTTAAGCTGCTCCATCGCCACCGTTAGCTCTCGCTCCTGCCGCTCCAAAGCTCGTAGGCGATCATAAGTGACACCTAAATCCTGCTCAAGCCGCACCGTCTGGCTATAAATTCCCGCCACTGCAACGCCCAGCCCAAACACTGCCACCGATGACCACCGGTAAGCCTGCCGCATTGTTCCTAACCATTGGGGTTCTGGAGTAGGGCTGGGAATCGTGGCGACTTTAGTGGCTTGGCTTTTCGCGCCATTCTTCTGCGATCGCCGGTCCAGGAATGGAAAACGAATTACTTTGCGGCCTGATCGCCGGACATTTCCTCGACTTGCTTTACCCTGGGGTGCTGCGGAATTTGATGCTACCGGCCCACGACGGCGATCGCGGCGGACTTGCCGACGAACTCTCCAAGGTTCATTAGGTTGAGGGGCAGCAGCCATGAGGCGAATTCCAGGGGTGGCTAATGCGGACGTAGCGTTTCAAGTGGGCGATATTTCTGCCTTGAGCATTAGCTCAGCAATATTGCGCCCTACCAACATCGCACAACATTTTCCATTCGTCAGGCTCTAATCCTTTAAAATCTCAAATTCATCACAGATTTCAAGTATTTCAACGGCTCTAGGGGTGAAGTGTCTACTGTTTCAACACGCCAATGCTCCAAAAAAGCGATCACCCCAAGAGTTTTATCCTAGGGCGATCGCCTTTAATTACTCAATTTTTAGCCAGTCAATTCGGCGAGGAAGGATTACATACCTAGACCGCCCATGCCGCCCATGCCGCCCATGCCGCCCATTCCAGGCATTCCCATGCCACCCATCCCGGGCATTCCCATGCCGCCCATACCAGGCATTCCCATGCCGCCGCCCATGCCACCCATAGGATCACCGCCGGGAGCGGGAGGAGCAGGAGGCTCAGGCTTTTCGACCACCAACGCTTCCGTAGTGATTACCAAGCCGGCAATGGACGCTGCATTTTGCAACGCGATACGCACCACCTTCACCGGGTCAATTAGCCCAGCTTCCAAGGTGTTTTCGTAGGTTGCCGTCACCGCGTTGTAGCCAATGTTTTCGTCGGAGTTCCGCAACTTATCGACGACTACAGCGCCTTCGACGCCAGCGTTGGTGGCAATTTGGAAAATCGGCGCTTCCAATGCCCGACCCACAATATCGGCTCCCAATTGCTCATCGTCGGAAAGCTGAGCGCGGAAGGACTCCACCTTATCCCGCAGAATCATCATCGTTGCGCCGCCGCCGGGAACGATGCCCTCATCGATCGCCGCCTTGGTTGCGTTTAGGGCATCTTCCATCCGCAGCTTGCGATCGCGCATCTCGGTTTCCGTTGCCGCGCCCACCTTGACCTGCGCAACGCCGCCCACCAAACGAGCAATTCGCTCTTGCAGCTTTTCAGTGTCGTAGGCGCTATCGGTTGCTGCCAGCTCTCGCTTAAGCTGACCTACCCGCTTTTCTACATCAGGATTCCCCGCTGCATCGCCCGCCACGATTGTGGTCGCGTCCTTGCCGACAATAATTTTTTCTGCCGACCCCAACATATCAACGGTGACGTTATCCAAAGTCAAGCCACTGGCTTCGGTGATCAGCTGTGCCTGGGTAACAACCGCAATGTCCTGAAGCATCGACACCCGCCGCTCCCCGAAGCCGGGAGATTTCACCGCAGCGATCTTCATGGCACCCCGCATCTTGTTAACCACCAAGGTTGCCAGGGCTTCCCCTTCCAAATCCTGGGAAATCAGCAAGAGGGGCTTACCGGCTTGGGCAGCGCCTTCCAAAATCCCCAAAATTTCTTGCAGCGAACCAATCTTTGCGTCGGTGACCAACACCAGCGCGTCTTCTAGAACTGCCTCGGACCGCTCTTCGTCGGTAATGAAGTAGGGCGAAATATAGCCGCGATCAAACTGC
>JBCCTE010000435.1:0-3379 GCA_039198915.1 Cyanobacteria bacterium P01_D01_bin.73
GCCCAGCGCTGGAGAAAGCTGTAGGGAGGTGAGAAGGTCCGTAGGAGCAACAGGGCGATCTAAAGGCAGGTCAGCGAATCCCTGTCCCAGCCCGAAGCCAATGGATGAAATCTCAATGCTAGAGGGCGGTTTTCCTCCTAAGTTCCAAAGTCGGAGGATCAAACCCAATACGCCCCACAGCAGCCCGGTCCACACTGGATGATTAAAAGTCGACTTTTTTTCGCCCATTATTTCTGAGGGCGACTGCTAATTGCCGCATCAAAAGAGAAGCTGCCGGACCAGGATTTTAGTTCGAGTAATAGCGCCCGCAGAAGCAAAATAACGCCGCTCATTTCCAGCACTTCTTCCACCACCGTCAGCAATGCGTACACCAAATTCTGCTGTCCCTCAATATCGGCATAAGCGCCGCCCACCATTTCCATCACAAGAGCACCCGTAATATAAACAATCGCCGCCACTAGCGATCGCCCCTTAAATTTGGTGGGCAGTTGTCGCCAAAACGGTCCAAATTTCCAAATTCCCCAGCCAACAGCGATCGCCCCAGGAATGACCCACAGGGGACGCAAAAAGCCCGGTAACCCTAGCCATTTCGCCAGGTCAGGAATAATCAAAATCTCGTGTAGCCCTAAGAACTCATCGGCGGCAAGAACGATAAAAACGGTCCCCAAAAGCAGCCAGGAAGCCGACCAATTTTCCTTCAGAGCCTTTGCCCGATGCCCTCGCGATCGCAATAGCATTCCGCTACTCAGTAATAAACCCGCGGAGAAAAAGGAAGGCAAGTTATATTCCCGATCCAGGTTAAAAAATCGGGTCCATCCTTCCCGATAGTCGAACACATACTTGCCCACCTGGACCGCTGTTCCGGCGATCGCCAACAGAACCATCCCAATAACCAAAGCGGTCAGAACTTGCCGAACCGACAGCGCAACTTTAACCTGCATAAATTTGATGGCACTTAATTTGATAGCACTCGATCAATGGCGATCAGGGCAAACTGAGGCAATCCATACCTTAGGACAATATCAAGCTTAGGTTAAAGCCATATCGCCCCTTTCCCGTGACTGGGGCGATCGCCGTGGAACTTGCGATCCACGGAACGCAAAATCACCGTTGCCAACCCTCACGGGATCAGCCAAGATAATCGGACGGTACACCCCAAGGGCAGCAGCAATGGATCAGACTCAACCCAAACCTTCATCAACATCAGACGAAGCATCGGGATTAGAAGAAGTATCGGGGCAGCTGATCGTCTTGACCGGTCCCAGCGGGGTGGGGAAAGGAACTCTGGTGAAGGCGCTGCTAGAGAACCATGGCGACGAACTATTTCTGTCAGTTTCGGCAACCACGCGATCGCCCCGCAGCGGTGAAGTAGATGGGCAGCATTACTACTTTTTCAGCCGCGAACAGTTTGAAGGGGCAATTGAAGATAACGAGCTTTTGGAGTGGGCGGAGTTTGCCGGAAATTATTATGGAACGCCGTTAAAGCCCATTGAAGAACGTATTGCCAAAGGTGAGCGGATTTTATTGGAAATTGAGCTGGAAGGGGCACGTCAAGTAGCCAAAGTATTTCCCGAGGCGTTGCGGATTTTTGTGCTGCCACCGTCGATGGATGAGCTAGAGCGGCGGTTGCGATCGCGAGGACAGGATAGCGACGAGGCGATCAACCGGCGGCTGGAGCGGGCTAAGGTGGAAGTGGATGCGGCGGGCGAGTTTAATGTGACCGTGGTAAATGATGAGTTGCCCGTGGCGCTAGATTCGTTGCGATCGCTCCTGTTTTCCACGCCCCAGGTTTCCCAGTCGTAGGGGCGCTAATTCATTAAATTATGGTTTGTAGCATCACTCGCCGGGCGTCGTTTTCTGCCAGTTATCACTATCGACTGCCGGAACTGAGCCAGGAAGAGAACGAGGCGCGGTTTGGGATTCAGGCGCGATCGCCGGGAGCAACATTTTGGCTGTGGGTGAAAATTATCGGTCCCGTTGACGAATACGGGATGGTGGCAAATTTATCGACCCAGGTAAAGCGATCGCTAAGACGCTATATTTTAAAGCCGCTCAATGGCAGAAACTTAAACGAAACCTGGGTGGAATTTGCCGAAACATTGCCAACGCCGGAGTGGATTTCTCATACGCTATGGCATCGCTTAAAACCCCATCTAAATGTAGCGTCGGTTGTTGTGTCTCCCCACGAAGAAGTGCGGGCTGAGTATTTAGGTAACGGTATGGAAGCACGGTTAACGATTCGCACCCACTTCAGCGCTGCCCATCGCCTGTCGTTACCGCAGCTGACCCTAACCCAAAATAGCGAAATTTATGGCAAGTGTTCTCGCCCTAGTGGACACGGTCACAACTATAATTTGGCGGTTACGATTCAAGGGAAAATTGATTCTAAAAGCGGCATGATTGTGGATTTTAAAACCCTGCATGATCTACTCGAAGACGACATTGTTGAAGAGTTAGATCACCGCTTCTTAAACACGGATATTCCCTACTTCGACAAGGTGGTACCAACGGCGGAAAATATTGCTATTTATATTCGCGATCACCTAGAGGAACCTATTAAAAATCTAGGTGCAATCCTCTATAAGATTGAGCTACACGAAACCGATAATAATAGCTGTGAAGTTTACGGGAAATCGATCACTGAATCGCAGATGGAAGTGCAAAATTTAGGGCGATTAACCCAAGGCTCAATGTCCACGCCAGCGCCAGTTTCCAATAGTCATCCCGCGTCGGTCTAGTCATTCCCTGATAGCGATCACTAGACTGCCCATAGCCCCGCAAAATCATTGCCTGGTGAACTCGCTGAGCCTGCTGGTCGCTGCGAATCAACAGCGATCCCAAAAGCTGAACCATCGTTAGCCAGTGACGGCGACGGTGCCATTGCCATTGGAATCCCCGTAGTTGCGCCGCAGTCATCATGCGCTGCCAAGTCTTTTGGATATCCACCAGATACCGGTAAGTGAGTAGAAATAAATCCACTAAAATGCTGGATAAACCCATGGCTCGAAGCGATCTCACCAGCCTCAAAAGAGGGGTACTTCCTAACAGAATTAGAGCCACAGTAAATAGGCATAAGAAGCGAGCAAAAATAACCGTCGCCAGTTCCAACCCTTCCCAATAAATTGCCCACGGTCCCAGCGCCCAGCCGGTGATTGTTTTGCCCGCAGTTAATGGCAACAATGCCACCATTACTAATACAAAACCAGTGGGATATTTGAGGCGATCGCGCCACTGCTGCCACGGCAGTTTTGAAAGCCAATACAGTCCCATTGAAACAACGAAGATTACGGGCGTTAATTCCCAGCGATTTACTAGGGCGATCGCGAGTATCGTGCAAAGCAACATCTACTCCAGAATTAGCTAAAACGACACCGGTAAC
>JBCCTE010000436.1:0-3362 GCA_039198915.1 Cyanobacteria bacterium P01_D01_bin.73
AATCGACCAAGCTTTGCAGCAGGTCGTAGGGCAAGCCACGCCCAATGACTCGTTCATTTTGTACTACGGCTCAGGACGCTCAGAAGCGATTAATAAGTTTAAGCGGCGATCGCCAAGCCGCAATATTTTGCCCGTCAACAGTCCAGTATCACTAATGGGCAATGTTGTTGATGCCGTCTACCTATCCCATGCCCAGTTTGAAAATCAACAGCGCTAATGACTGGCGCTAATGACTTCGATGGCGACAGAAGTCTGCACTGTGCTTCCAGTCAGTAAGGACGGCGTAGAACTATTGGGGCAGGGCGATCGCTGATCGCAGCAAAATGGCATGGCGGCTATTGACCACCGTCACCGCAAATCCAGCTTGGCTTAATTCTTCCAGCAGCTTATTCGCCTGCTTTACCTTTTTGGTATGGCTGACTAGCAGATATGGGCGCTGACCGTAGGACACCAGCCCCGGCGTTTCCCCCAGCCGCTCTTGCAAAGTGCGGGCGATCGCCAAATCGCTGAAATAATCCACCAGAACTGCATAGCCATCCCCCAACGCCTGAGGACTGTAGCTGGTACCCGGTCCCGCCGCTGCCGATGATGACTCAATTAGGAAGGCAGTGCGGTTCAGACGCTCACTAATATAAGCCTGCCAAGCTTCGGCGATCGCCTGGGAGGGAAACCCACTCAGGCGCAACACCGTTTCATCCTGATATTCACACAGGGTCACATCCACCGACTCAGGCAATCCCTCGTATAGCGCCACCTCCACATCAGGAGAATCTCGCCGCACCATCAGCAGATAGCGCCCTGCCTCCGGTGGTTCGCAGAGTTTAACTGCATTGGCTACGGGGGCGATCGCCGTACTTGCAACAACATTAATCGCTGCACCTATCACCAGGCTTCTTATCAAGGTGCGAGCATTAATTGATCGTGGAAAAGCCATAGTAGCGGCCTCCAATTTATTCAAAAAGCTACGACGCCGCAGCCAAGGAAGCGAGGGGGTCGGGGATTGAGTCCGATGGACCTTCAAACTCTCCCGTTAGTACGTACTCTAACCGGAGTTTTGTCCAGGTAATAAAGGTCTTATTGGTAGAAATAATGGCAGCAGCAGGCTGGGGAACCTTAGCTTTCACGTCCGCCATTTCCGGAGCTTCTAAAAACGCAGGTTCCAGAACAAACCAAAAATCAATCTCTTTTTCCTGCTCGTTATAGTTACGAATTCGCTCGCTAATTACCTCCTCAAAAGGCTCTTCTTCAACTAGAAACCTTTTGCTGGCAATGCTGAAATAGTAGGTCGTCATGGAACTAAATAAGCTTTTTGCGCTAAATAATTTTGATGGTTTGTAATAGCCTGGTCGGCGCGTCGCCACGCCCTGCATCGCCAATGGGACAACAAATTCTAACGTTATCGAGCCGTGGGCTACACCTGATCGATAATTTCCTTCATTTCCCGCACTGCCCGCTCAATGCCCACCAGCACGGCGCGGCTAATGATCGTATGCCCAATATTCAGCTCTTCCATTCCCGGCAACTTCGCCACCGGCAGAGTGTTCCAGTAGGTCAGTCCGTGCCCAGCGTTGACCCGCAGTCCTGCCGCGATCGCCCGTTCACACCCGTCCGCCAACACCGCCAGCTCCTTAGTCCGCGCTTCCTCGCTCTTAGCTTCCGCGTAGGTGCCAGTGTGCAGCTCAATAAACTTAGCGCCACACTTAGCCGACGCCTCAATCTGCGCCGGATCCGCATCGATAAACAAGCTCACTGGGATGTTTGCATCCTGTAGCTTGGTCACCACATCGGTCATACGAGGCAATACCGCTGCGATTTCCAAGCCCCCTTCCGTGGTGACTTCTTCGCGCTTTTCCGGCACCAGGGTTACGTAGTCTGGCTTGATGTCTAGAGCGATCGCCACCATTTCATCCGTCGCCGCCATTTCCAGGTTCAGGTGAGTACGCACCGTTTCCCGCAGCAGATACACGTCGCGGTCTTGAATATGACGGCGATCTTCCCGTAGGTGAACCGTAATGCCATCGGCTCCCGCTAGTTCAGCAAGGACGGCAGCCCCCACTGGGTCGGGTTCAACGGTACGGCGGGCTTGGCGAATGGTCGCCACGTGGTCAATGTTGACTCCTAAACTAGGCACGGCGGATTCTACCTACAGCAAAATAAAACTTAAATGTCTTCAAATCTTACCGTAATGCTTTTACCGTGCTGACTTCAGCATGCGGTGTCTTCTCTGCGAGCGGGCTTGCCTTGGAATTCCGCACGGTGGGGATGCGAATTGTGAACTCTGTGCCTTCATCCACAACGGATCGGCACGTCAGACTGCCCCCATGGGTCTCAGTGATGATTTTGTAGCTAATTGAAAGTCCAAGTCCGGTTCCTTGCCCAACAGGTTTCGTCGTGAAGAAGGGATCAAAAATGCGATCGCGCACTGACTCCGGAATACCAACCCCATTGTCCCGCACCCGGATCCAGCAGAATTGCATACCTTCAGCAGATTGATATTCACCCTGCGGGGACGTATCCACTCCAGTACTGATGACAATCACGGGGCATGACCCAGCACTCACCTGTCCATCCGTGTCTTCTCGCTGACCAGACTCACTGCAATGGGACTGAGAAAGGGCATGAATTGCATTATCAATCAGGTTAAGGATGACCTGATTAAGCTGTGCTGGATAACATTCAACTTGCGGCAGTTCACCATAGTCTTTAACAACTTCAATGGCACAGTTTTTGTTGCCACTTTTAAGCTTACCCCCAAGAATAATTAGGGTGTTTTCAATACCCTCATGAATATCAACATGCTTCGATTCAGACTCATCTAAGCGGGAGAAATTACGCAGGGATTTGACAATACTACGCACCCTCTCGGTGCCATCCTTAATGGAGTTGAGCAATTTGGGAAAGTCGCTACAAATATAGTCAATATCTAACTCGTCTAACTGCTCTCTGAGTTCGTTATTTTCATCGGAATAATGGCTTTGATAAAGGGCGATCGCCTCCAACAGTGCCTCACTATGGCTGCGAGCGTGGGTAACATTACCGTGGATAAAACCAATGGGATTATTGAGTTCGTGGGCAACGCCAGCAACCAGTTGTCCTAGGCTCGACATCTTCTCCGTTTGAATTAACTGAGCCTGGGTATCTTTTAACTCTTCTAAAGTAAATTTTAGATCATCATTTTTCTGCTCTAAAGTTCCAAAAGATTGGCGAATCTGGGTCGCCATTATATTAAAAGCCCTAGCCAAGGAACCAAATTCATTGCGCAGTTCCCCAGGAACCTGGCTATCGAAATCGCCATCAGTAATCGACTGGGCAGCTCTGTTCAGCAACCGCAAAGGTATCGAAATAGATCGGGATAGTAGGAC
>JBCCTE010000437.1:0-3361 GCA_039198915.1 Cyanobacteria bacterium P01_D01_bin.73
GTACGCCCCCTGAACTCATCGCCAAAATCCAAAGCCGACCACAAGCCCAGCTTCACCGTCAGCGCCGACACCGTTGTCGCCAACGTCCCCGTCCAAAATCTCGTCAAGCTAGTGGAGCATCCCCAGGGACTGTCCCCCGTTAGCAGCGGACTTTGGAGCGCTTACCGGGCTCGCACTGAACGGTTAGAAAATCCCTCCGGCGCTTTTGTGCTCTACCTCGGAGTCAGCCGGGACGCTATCCCCGATAACTGCCCGCCTCACCTCCAATTCCTGTATAGCTACAACGGTCCCGTGGGCGAAAACAATTCTCTCTTTGTTTCCGTCAGCAGCCCCGGCGACGGCCGCGCTCCTGACGGTACGGCAACCCTGATCGCCTCGTCGTTCACCGATATTGAGCTATGGGATAACTGCTCGGAAGAGGACTACGATCGCCTCAAAGCCCAGTACACCGAACAGGCGATCGCCCAGCTCAGCGACTACTTCAACCTCAACAGCGACACGATTATTTACACAGAAGCCGCAACCCCCCGCAGCTTTGTCGATTTCACTGGGCGCGATCGGGGTATGGTCGGCGGCGTCGGCATGCGACTGTCTACCTTCGGCCCCTTCGGCTACGGCAACCGCACCCCCATCTCGGGTCTATGGCTAGTGGGCGACTCCACCCATCCCGGCGAAGGCACCGCCGGCGTCAGCTACTCCGCCTGGACCGTTGCCCGCCAGATTGAAGCCGCCGTCCCCAGCCGCGTCTAACCCATTCCGCTAGACGTCAGAAACGGTAACAGGCAGTGATTCCGGCCCACGATCACGGAATCGATCTTTGATATACTGATGCTCCAAACCAAAGTCACGTTGTAGGAAATAAAGGCATGTCATCCGCTGCTGAAGTTACCGATCAGTCCTTTGACGCTGAAGTCATTGAAAGCCCCATTCCCGTTCTGGTAGATTTTTGGGCTCCCTGGTGCGGTCCCTGCCGGATGGTTGGCCCCGTTGTTGAAGAAATCGCATCTGAGTACGAAGGTCGCGTCAAGGTTCTGAAAATGAACACCGACGAGAACCCCCAGGTTGCTAGCAAGTACGGCATCCGCAGCATTCCCACCCTGATGATTTTTAAGGGCGGTGAGCAAGCAGATATGGTCGTCGGCGCAGTTCCCCAAAAGACCCTCGCTGAAACTCTAGATAAGTACCTAGATTAAGTTTGAGTGGGAGCCGGGCTAAATAGCTAGGCGTTCGTCAGACTCTAGTAAACCCTCTGGATAGTTCGAAAAGAACACAGTCCAGGGGGTTTCTGTATGGGGCTTTGGGGAATTCGGAGGCGTTTCTAGAGGCACTAGAGTTTTTTCTAGGGCGTGTGCTCAGTTAGACACCAGAAGCTTTACACAGTGGGGAGTACACGCCCTTTTAAATCAAAAAAATCTAGAGGCTGTAACCCTTGCCGCTATTAGGTTTGGGATTTAATTGAGCACAGCCCCTGGTTACCCTTTGGGCGATCGCCCCAACTAGAACAGTGCCCAGAACTGTATATACTGCTTAGAAATCTCCGCCCCTTAACAAGTCGGCATCGTTAGTAGTGCCAAAACTGTTGGGGATCACGCTTCAAGCCCGCAGGATTCCATTACCATTCCCGTTTTCTACCCGCCTTGCTAAGCCGACTGACCAATATACCCGCCCAGCGAAAAAACGCGGAACTGCTGCGATCGCTAGTAATTCGTGACCTAGAAGCAAAATACAGCGGCTCCCTACTAGGCACCTTCTGGTCCCTAGTGCACCAGCTTTCTCAAATCGCAATCTATACTTACGTCTTCTCGGTCATCCTGCAGGTCAAGCTCAACATCAGCCAGGTCCCCGAAAGCAACTTCACCTTTGGCACCTGGCTCTACGCAGGTCTGCTGCCCTGGAACACCCTCGTCGCCAGCATCACCCAATCCTCCCTCTGCGTCCTCAATCAGCCCAACCTGGTTAAAAAAGTCGTTTTTCCCCTGGGGCTCCTCCCCCTAGTCCCCGTTGCCACCGCTTTTATCGAAAGCCTGCCGGGCGTGCTGTTGCTGCTGCTACTAGACTTTTTCGGCGACCAATCTCTGCCCCTCACTCTCTTCCTACTGCCGCTAATTTGGCTGCCCCAACTCCTCTTCACCACCGGGCTGTCGTACCTGCTGGCGGGGTTAACGGTATTTATCCGAGACCTGCCCCAGCTCGTCCTAATTGTCATCAACCTATGGTTTTACCTGACGCCATTGGTTTATCCTGTCTCTGTCATTCCCAACGCCTGGCGTGATTGGGTCTTTTGGCTAAATCCCGTGGCGGCGATCGCCGAAATTTATCGCGACCTACTCATCGTCGGCAGCGTTAACCATCCATCCCAATGGATATTTCTCAGCGGCGTTTCCGTCATACTCTTCGGACTAGGTTGGAAAACTTACCGCGCCCTACGCCCCAGTTTCTCCGACGTTTTATAACCTTAGCCTGTACAATTTTGGGCTTAACCTGCTCCCAATTATTCATTTTTAAACTATCCAATTCTCGGACCCATTATTGATTATCCATGGACAATACAGTTATCCAAATCAATAATGTATCCAAGGAATTTCAGCGCTACGAAAATCCATCTGAACGTCTCAGAGAACTGATTTTTCCAGGACGGTTTGCATCTAAAAAGTTCCAAGCCCTAAAGGACATCAACCTATCAATCCCCAACGGTCAAACCCTAGGAATTGTTGGTAGAAACGGCTCTGGAAAAAGCACCCTATTACAGATTATTGTTGGAACACTTCAAGCATCAAAAGGAAACGTTGATCTGCGAGGGCGGATTTCAGCACTATTGGAATTAGGCAGCGGTTTTAATCCTGAATTTACCGGCGAGCAGAATATCTTTTTCAATGCCCAAATGTTAGGGCTAAGTCGCAAAGAGATTGAAGGAAAATATGATCGCATCGTCAAATTTGCGGACATCGGTGAATTTCTAAGTCAGCCCGTCAAAACCTACTCCAGCGGTATGTTTGTGCGCCTAGCCTTTGCCGTTGCAGTACACACCGATCCCGATATTTTGGTGGTTGACGAAGCGCTTTCTGTCGGCGATGAGGCATTTCAGCGTAAATGCTTTGCTCGCATTAAAGCCATTCGTGATCAAGGCGGCACCATTCTATTTGTATCCCACGGGGCGTCTACTATTGTGGAACTGTGCGATCGCGCCGTGTTGCTAGATCAGGGGGAGTTGCTATTAGAAGGAAAGCCCAAGCTAGTTGTTGATAAATACCAAAAGCTTTTGTACGCGCCTCCCGATAAAGCTGACGTTGTTAAGGACCAAATCAGACGACTTAATGCCAGCATCGCGAAAGCGCCGCCAACAGGGCAAAGGCAGAACAAA
>JBCCTE010000438.1:0-3361 GCA_039198915.1 Cyanobacteria bacterium P01_D01_bin.73
TCAGTGGCTATAGATACTTGATTTGGTGATTCATGGAGGATAAAAATTCTAATATCCTTTCCAGAAGCTGATTCTTCAGCGCATCATGGTAGTCTCCTTAATCCGAATATCAGAATGATTTATTTGCATAGTTGATTGTAATGTCCATGTTTCTTGTGCGCTGTTAATCCATAAAATAATCACCAATCACTTTAGACGCGTTGCTCGAAAGTTGAGGCTGAAGCGATTAGTGAAACTGAATCTGTGCGGTATATGGCTGTTATTGTTAATTGCTCTGCTGGTTACTCGACAGACTTAGCTGACGGAGCGATCGCTCCAGAAATTCCGTAGCCAGGTAAGTGGCGAGGTATGCATCAGTACCGTCGAGTTATGACAGCGCTCAAGGTCACAGGCTGTGATCGTATGTCTCAATACATTCGCGATTCAAAGGTAGAGCAACTGGGGCGTTGCCATAGACCATATCTAGCTGCCAACGCCCTTTGCCTAGGGGATGGCGAGCGGCGGCAACGGTCACATCCAGAATCTCGCTGAGGGATTTTACGAATTCAGGACCGTTCGGCGGACCGCCCAATTGACTGCTATAAATTTGCACAATGCCGCTGCGGCTCAGGTGCTGCCGCCAATGCCCCAGGGTTGCGTAGTATTGCGGCAAGGTTTTCAGATCTAAAACAGCATTCCCCAGGTGCAGCTGACCGGATTCACCGCTGGCAAAAATGTGGATGGCGTCAAAGCGATGGTGGGTATTGAGCCAGCTTGAGATTTGATGGATCCCATTTGCCTTCGCCACCAGCACAATGGCTTCTATCCCAGGGCGCAAACCGGCGAGGAGTTTCTCGATATGAGTTAGTTTGCCGTCAAAGATAGCCAGTTCGCGCTGGGGAAAGTTTCGATAGCTGGCTACAGCGGGATTGACGGAGGGAAGCTGAATGGAGCGATCGGTTAGATTGGCCTTCTGAGATGGACGACTGTGGGGATTGAGCTTTGGATCGATGCAGATGGAACGAGCAAATGGAGTAACCATTGATGTCTTTTTCTGTATAGAACAGAGAGCGCCAAATCAAGATGATTATTTGATTGCGCCCCTTTGTTTTGTCCTTTACATCATCTCGACTTACCCCGATCTGTTCGGTGATTGTCGTAGGTGGCTGGCGTTGTTTCTGATCGGTAAGCGTGCCTACTCAGATCGGTTGTGTTTGGAGATCGGTATGGGTGGTCAAGAATGATCGTGACTGGGCTTCATAGCGATCGCCATCACCATTCTGTGGGACAGTTCTCCTCTGAAACAGTGCCCCTCTAAGCATTCTGCTACTCCCACATCGCGCACAAAAATACCAGGCCAGCCGCTTGCCAACCTGGTCAGTATCAAGTTTCGAAATAGTTCAAAACTGGCTGATGCTTTTACATGGGATCAAGTTTTTGAACACTGGACTTGCCTGGTGATTTAAGCGTCCTCTCGCTTCCGAGATGAACCGGCTAGCACAGCACCAATGCCCAATAGACCAAAGACCATGCCAGGCTCTGGCACCTCCGTCCAAATCTTCAAGCCAGCGACACGATAGTCGTCGTTTCGCTCAGTTGTATAGAAATCGAAAATTGTGCCCGTTGCGGAGAACTTACGATTGGTGCCATCTCCGTCGAAGTCAACGCCATTTTTGAAGTTAACTACGTGGATGCCGCTATTCCCAAGTTCAGGGAACCGCACGATGCGATCAGTGCCGAAGGTGTCGTTGATGTCTAAGTCAACGTCATCGATCGCTGCATCAAACTCATCATTACGTTGCGCAGAGGACAAAAACGCCTTGTGTAGGGTCACTTCCTGGGAAAAGGTGAATCGCAGGAAGTCAGCTCTGCCACGACCGTCTAGCTGATTGCTGTCGAATAGGGAGCTGTAAACCCCAAGTCCGTTTCTCGACTCCGTTACCAACGCATCACGAGTGCGATCAAAGGGAGCATCAGCTCTGGGACCGCCGGAGTGACGACCCGCCGTGACCGTTACGCTAACCCCGTCGCCCAAATCTTTGAACAGCTCCTCAAAATATTCTGTGCCGCCGCCAAAGTCACGAAAATCAATACTCTTGCTGACAATTGTGGCTGCGCTGGCGGCGCCTGCGGTGCCCACACCAATAACTACCGCACTGATTACCGCCGCGCTTTTTAGGAGAGTGTTCATAGCCTTTACTGCTGTAGTGCGCTCAATTTACCGTCTGGCTTTTCAAGAGCTTTCTTGGAAGGTCTTGATTAGATAGAGATTGAGGCTGAGAGTTGTTACCAATTAAAGGTATTTCACCCATCAAATTTTTGACAGGTGAAACGCTCAGCTTCATTAAAACTTCAATGAAATCGAGTGTATTTACGAAGTTGCGATGAAGCTAAGGCAAAGTTTCTATGAAGCTGCCCTTTCTTTCTAACGCTTTGTTACAAATGCATTCTGAGGCGGTCAAAGAATTTGCGGTTGGTTTTGCAGGTAAATTAACTGGTTTTGGTTTTGGGGTGGGGGCGATCGCCCAGCAGAAGTTCTGAATAAAAGTCTGCAGCGGAAAATGGGAGCAGTAGCGATTCATATACCACCCCCAGAAACCAATTTTTTAGCGGCAAGCAATCAGGCGATTCGCGTCATTTCATTAAGGGTGAAATTCTCAACGGCTCCCTCTGTTGCCGCCATGTAATCCTTTAAGTGCTGGTTGTTCATATGCTTTTGCCAAAGCTCTCGAGAGTCCCAGTTTTCATAAAATAAGAAATGAGCGGGATTATCGTTATCCTGATGCAAATCATATTGAACGCAGCCTTCTTCCGCTCGAGTAATATCAATCAGCTTTTCCAGTTCTGATTTTATGAAGTCAACTTTTTCCGGCTTGGCATAAATTTGACCGATAATCGTTAGCTTTTGTGTGGACATGGGAAATAACTTTTGGCGTTAGTGATCAAGTGATTTTCAGCAGAGAAAACTCTGGACGTTGCGCGGTAATTAGACAAGACCTAAAAGCCTTCCAATACGACTTTCCCCTTTGCCTTACCGCTTTCAATTTGAGCGTGGACTTTACGCAGGGTTGCCGCATCGATTTTGCCTGCGACTTCGGTGACGGTGGATTTGATTTTGCCCGCATCCACCAGGGCGGAGATTTCATTTAGCAATTTGCTCTGACTTTCAATGTCCGGCGTATTGAAGAGCGATCGCGTAAACATAAACTCCCAATGCAGCGAGATAGCCTTGGGCTTCAGAGGCTTGATGGGAAGATCTTGAGGATCGTCAATTAAGCCCAGCCGTCCCTGGTGGATGCGGGCAAAATCAAATCCACCGTCACCGAAGTCGCAGGCAAAATCGATGCGGCAACCCTGCGTAAAGTCCACGCTCAAATTGAAA
>JBCCTE010000439.1:0-3355 GCA_039198915.1 Cyanobacteria bacterium P01_D01_bin.73
GATAGATTTGCCGTTTGGGATTAGCGACCTTTGGCAGAGATTTCATGGTGATGGTGAACTCCATTACGAGAATTAGGAGTCTAATCCATGGCGATTCTGCATTGCGCGGTGCTTCAGATTTACTTTATAAACTAGCTCTTAAAGAACAGAAGAAAATCAAGTCGAAAATGCTGCTAACCCACCCTTCCACAAGGTCATTATCTTCAGTAGAAAAAGAGTCTTTTTCTGAGAAAACTGTATCGAATTGGACAGAATTCTACGCGGACGAAAATAAAAACGAAAAAGATACTGCGAATGTAGATATTTTCAAAACTGGAGATATCTATAAGGTGGAAGTGGTGTCAGGAAGCTTTGACGAACTGTCTAGCCAGATCCAGAAAAACCCATGGTGGGGAGATGGGGCGCAAGCGTCAGAAATGGCAGAGGCTTGGGGAAAGGCGCTATGGGAGAAAAATGGGGTGCTAATGGGTAGTGCAGACCCAGATCTGTATGTGTTCGCCACTCAAGAATCTGGTGGATATGTGGGATTCTTAGGCACTTTTGCTGGGCAGACAATGGTTCGTGATTCGGTTAGGAAAAACGATACTGAAAGCTATGTGATAGCAACGTTGATTGGGCGGCAAGAGTTTAATAACCGTTCGTTGAAAACTTTCTAGATGCGGCATAGTAAATAGCTTTGCTTCCCAGGACTTTGCGGTGCGGTGTGGAGACTAAGGCGCGAGCATTAAGGCACTGGGATAAAATTGATGGCTGTTAGGTTAAATACTTTACGAAAGACTGCCAGCGTTGTGTCTTCAAGTCGTATTGTATTGCCAACAAAGCGAAGCTCCGATGGCTGAATTTCTACCAGAGCGATGCGGTCTTTGTCGGTGTTGAAGTCAAAGATAATGTCGCGCCCCTGTCCAGGAACCAACACGAACACATCATTTCCTGCTCCGCCAACTAGCAGGTCATCGTCGGCACCGCCCCACAGCACATCGTCACCTGCTCCCCCTGCAAGCTGATCATTGCCGCGATCGCCCAGCAGGGTATCTTGACCCGAGTTTCCTAGAAGCAGGTCATTACCGCGATCGCCAAAGAGAAAATCATCTCCCGCATCACCGCGCAATCGGTCATGCCCAAAACCGCTGGCAAGTGAGTCATTGCCGGCACCGCCCAATAGCTGATCATTGCCGCCACCGCTTGCGAGGACATCATCCCCATCTTCCCCGGCAAGCCCATTGTTGCCATCGGCATCTGCGAGGGTGTCGTTGCCCGCGCCGCCCCACAGCAAATCGTTGCCTGCGCTGTCTTGGATAAAGTCGTCCCCCGCTGCCCCCAGCAGTAAGTCATTGCCCAAGTTTCCAGCGAGCCTGTCGTCGCCAGTATTGCCCACAAGGGTGTCGTTGCCGCCCAAACCATTGAGGGAATCGCCTCCAGGGACACCAATCAAAAAATCATCGCCATTGGTTGCCACCGGACGTTGGGGGATTGGAGGAACCGGTGGGGCTGGTGGCGTATTTGGAGTTTGGGGAGGATTGGGTGCGGGGCTTGGAGCTGGTCCTGGAGCTGGGGTGGCAATCGGTGGCGTGGGAATGGGCGGAGCGGCGGTGGTTGGTGTGGATGAATTTGGGTTTGGCGCTGGGTTTGGGTTTGGCGCTGGGAGATTGGGGCGGGGCGTGTTGGATGGGGCAAAAGGGCTGAATACGGCGTATCCAAATCCAGAGGAGGGCTGTAGGGATCCTCGGTCTGCTACAGGATTACCGATCGCCAAATCGGGCACCCGGTCACCATTTAAATCGCCGCCGCCATCCACACGACCGCTCGACCCATCCTGCTGCACCAGCCCCAGCCCGTCCCCGTCAAATTCGGAGATACCGTTCAGCACAAAACCATCGCTAGCACTTAAGTTATCCAGCTCCAGCGCCGCCACTCCCCCGCTCGCCCGACCGTAAACCACAAAGCTGCGACCCACATTGCTTAGCCCATTGGCGTCGCCCTGGGGAGCGTAAACCACCACATCATCAAAGCCGTCCTGGTTGTAATCGCCAATGCCGCTGACCGCTGTACCCGCCTGGTCGCCTCGGGACACAAAGCCGCCGGGGTCTGGCTTGCCGTCTAGGATGATGCCGGTTTGCCCATTTAAAATACTGCGATCCACAAGGGCGGGCAGGGGCGATCGCTGTCCATACAGAACGTACGCCTGACCGCCACCCTGATTCACGGCTCCTCGGGCACCAATAATCACATCCGCCAGCCCGTCACCGTTGAAATCTCCCGCCCCATCCACCGACGAACCTACCAGAGCACTTCCGTTGCCGTTGCCCTGGAAAATAAAGCCGTTGCTGCCGTTAAGCTGGGTCAGATCAATCGACGACGCCAGGGACGGTCCGCCATACACCACATAAATGCGCCCTTCCTGTCGCGCCGTCTGCTCCACCGGGGTGCCGTCCCGTCGAGCTAAGGGAGCCGCGATCGCCACATCGCCAAAGCCATCCCCATTGAAATCGCCAATATTGCGCACAGTGGTACCAGCAAAATCATCGGTTCTACCGGTCAAAACCACGCCGCTGGGTCCCAAAGTGGTTAGGTCCAGCGAGTTGGGCTGCTGTCCTTGTCGTCCGTAAATTAAGTAGGCGCGGTTGTTGTCCGGTGCGCCGATAATGAAATCCTGGATGCGATCGCCGTTCACGTCTCCCGCAGCGCTGACCGAAGCTCCGGCGCGATCGCCCACCGCCCCAGCAATGGCAAACCCCGCCGCTCCGTTAAGCTGGTCCACATCCGCCAGCGCCGGAAATCCCTGGCTGCGACCGAAAATAACGTAACTTTGCCCCGAAATATCAAACTCTCCCTGGGGATTTGCGGCTGGGGCTCCCACAATTAAATCCGCGATTCCGTCGCCGTTAATATCCCCTGCGCTTCTTACCGAAATGCCAGCGCGATCGTTCTCATCAATGCCGGCCAGGATAAAGCCATTGCTACCGTTGAGGGTTGAGAGGTCGAACTGAGCATCAAAACCAGCACTGGAGCCGAACACCACGTAGCTCTCCCCGGCCCTAAGATTGTCGTTGGATACAGCACCGGCAGCGCCAATAATCAGGTCATCGATCCCGTCACCGTTGATATCCCCTATCCCACTGACTGAACCTCCGGAGGAATCACCGGCATCAATGCCGTTGATGACAAAACCGTTACTGCCATTGAGGGTCGCGAGATCAACTCGGGCATTAAAGCCAGCATTAGAGCCAAACACTACATAGCTCTTTCCGGCAAACTCGTTGCTGTTGGGGCTACCACCAGTAGCGCCAACAATCAGGTCATCAATGCCGTCACCGTTGATATCCCCCGCGCCACTGACAGAACCTCCAGAGCGATC
>JBCCTE010000440.1:0-3346 GCA_039198915.1 Cyanobacteria bacterium P01_D01_bin.73
CAGCTCCAAAACAAAATGTCGTCCTATTTGTTACCACTAACTTCCACACGGTCCCACTTCCTGCACCCACCAGCTTGCCTTAAAGACTCCCTGCTGTAGCTGGGAACGCAGCGATCGCCATAGCTTCGTTGGCAAATTCCGCAGGAGAACTTGGGACTCCTCCGACAGAGCATCGACCGGCACAATCGGAAAAGGCTCGCTAATTTGACGAATCTCATCGCCTCGATTCAGCGATCGCCGCAGATCCTGCATAATCTGCTCCGTAACCACAGGATCCTCCGACAGCACCGGAACCACGCCATTGATGGCATCCTTGCGCCGCTCTTCCGTCCCACGCAGGTCAGAAACGGTGGCATCGAAGGGAGCCTGGATATTCTGTGGCGCTCTACTGTCGACGTCGTATAGGGGCTGGGACAGGAACGGATAGCTCATGGCTGCCGTCAGTGAAACCAGCGCCAATACCAAAACCAGTTGACCATGGGATCGAGTACGCAGCGATCGCCGATGGGTCTTTGAGCAAGGCTGTACGTTGCCCGTAGCGTTGAAGTTGTAGGTTAGCCGCCGTGCCTGAGAGAGCTGCTGGCGGAACTTCTTACCCATGACATAGTGCCCACCCCCAAGCCATCGACGCAAACGAATAGGCTTAGTTACGAGGCGCCACAGGTTGAGTCGAGCATCACGTCGAGATTTATTCGGTCGAGATTTTAATCCTCGCCAAAACCGCCCAACTTTTCGAATAAAGGACTTTGGCATTCCCATAACGGCAAGGTTTTCAGCACGCTAAAAAATTTATGCAGAAAATTGAAAAGAGTTGAATAGCACGACTTCAGCAACACACTTCGCCGAAAATAGCGGCAATTAAGTATGGAGCATGGCAATCTAAAATCCTACAGAAAGCTATCTGATTGGAATAGCACTAAATTTTAGAAGACTGTGATGGTCCACATCACTTAAAGGGGTGTGTTAGAAGACCTCGACGGAGGGGAGAAGCTATTGCTTTACGGGGATCATTCAGGAAAGCTAGTCTACAGCAAGGAGGCTGATAGCTCTTACCTATAATCTTTTCCCATGATTTCTGTAGTTATAGCCTGTCCCTGTGGTTGGCAATTGCCCACAGATTCTGAATCCATAGATTCTGAAGATCACTTTGCCGCGATCGCCACCCTGGGGGGATTGTGTGGCTGATTCCGTTGGAGGATTGGCTGATCTAGGGTGGATGCTGAATTCTAGGGCTCAAGCTTATAAGTGCAGTCTGATAGTCCATGGCGCTAACAGTGGTGTCTGAGTCGCTGCAAGACCTGACCACTGGATGAAACATTGAAAACCCAATTGCCGCGCATTGTGGGTGTGGGCGTTGTAGGTAATTGACGGCAAAGGCGGCTTTGCAGCGTCCGGCACCGGTGAATATGGTTTCTTCTGATTGGAAGAGAGGTTATCCGCTCCGGTGGTCGTACCGACAATAGCACCAACCCAAGCTAGAAGTTCTGACGGAGGAGTCGCCGATGCATGAACATTGGATTCGTCAGCACCTTTGTTAGCGGCGTTGGCAGTGTTGGCATCAACAATCATCCTACTTTGGGCGATCGCCGTAAACCAATCACCTTCTGTTCGACTGAGGATCCCCAGAATAGCCCAAAGATCGCGATCGCCAAGTAGGGTTGCTTCTCCAGTGGTCGCAGTGGAAACCGTGCCTAGGGTCTGGAGCCAGCTTTTCCACTGAGCCAATGGGGCGCGATCGCGAGTCAGCCGCGCAGCAGTTTCCCCAGCTTCCAAGAATTGCGCCACAGTGCTTTGGCTCGGAGTGATTGGAGCTAGCGATCGCCACCCTGCTACCACCCGACGCAGCCACGCTTCCCCGGAGCCGGCGTCTAAGGGCTGGTCCAAACTTTGCCACAGGATTTCTGCCAGTAACCATTGCTCTGTGGACCACTGCTGCCGTTGATCGTCGTCGTTTTTGCGATGGTATCGATACTCTGTGCGCTCGTAGTTTTGGAGGATCGACTCTAGAACTTGCTGCGGGAATAAATCAATATCACCAGCTAGCGCGGCCCCCAGGGATGCTCCAACAAAAGCGCCCTGGAAGCGATCGCATAGGGAAATTGTTGGCAGGACTGTGGCGAGGGCGGCGGGCATAGGAAGTGATGGGTTCTGGATGTGACTAGGGGCACTATATTGCACTTGGAGCCGTTGGCGTTGAGTACGCGACAATAGCGGAGCCTGTTCTGCCTCGAGATTGCTACCTCACTTATGAGTTCCCTGCGCCCCGTTGTCATTAAAATCGGCACCTCTAGCCTGGCCCAGCCGGATACTGGGAGGTTGGCGCTGGCGACCATTGGCGCGCTGGTGGAAACCTTGACGGCGTTGCGCGATCGCGGTTATCCGGTGGTGTTGGTGTCCTCGGGCGCCGTTGGGGTTGGCTGTGGACGGTTGGGGTTGGCGGAACGACCATCGACGATCGCCGAGAAACAGGCTGTTGCTGCAGTAGGTCAAGGTCGTCTAATGCGGATTTACGATGACTTTTTTACCACCGCCGGACAGCCGATCGCCCAGGTATTGCTAACGCGGGAAGATCTGACCCAGCGCAGTCGATATATCAATATCTATCAGACGTTTCAGGCGCTGCTGCGGTTGGGGGTGGTGCCCATAGTGAATGAGAACGATACGGTGGCGGTGGATGAGCTGAAGTTTGGGGATAACGACACGCTGTCGGCGCTGGTGGCCAGCGTGGTAGAGGCGGAGTGGTTGTTTTTGCTGACAGATGTGGACCGGATGTACTCGGCGGATCCGCGCCAAAATCCAGATGCCAAACCCATTTCGGTGGTGGCGGATATGGCGGAGTTTGAGGCGATGGGGGTGGATACGGGCGATCGCGGTTCCCAGTGGGGGACGGGGGGCATGGTCACCAAGATTACGGCGGCGAAAATTGCCACTAGCGCGGGCGTTTGCACGGTGATTACCCAGGGCAAAACCCCTGCCAGTATTTTGAAGATTATCGACGGAGAGGATTTGGGCACCCAGTTCCTGCCCCAGGCGCAGCCCAACCGTGCCCGTAAGCAGTGGATTGCCCATGGGTTGGTGCCGGCGGGGCGGTTGTATTTGGACTCGGGGGCGGTGCGGGCGATTTGTGAAGGTGGAAAATCGTTGCTGGCGGCGGGGGTTACGGAAATTGAGGGGGAATTCCAGGCGGAGGATGCGGTGATTTTGTGCGATCGCCAAGGAAAATCTGTCGCTCAAGGGCTGGTGAATTTTGACAGTGAAGCGTTGGGGAAGATTCTGGGGCGGCGATCGCAGGACGTTAGCAAAATTCTCGGCGATGGATAACGGTAGTAGGGGAATCATCGCCGAG
>JBCCTE010000441.1:0-3340 GCA_039198915.1 Cyanobacteria bacterium P01_D01_bin.73
ACCAAACCTTCTTTGTGGGCGGCGATCGTCCCCATCTCTTGGGTAGCCTCACCCACCTGCAATGCCAGGGACGCATTTAGCGCCACCACATCCCGCTGCGCCTGGGTGCCCTTTCCTTGCAAAATATTCCGCAGAATCTCTGCATTTTCCTGGGGCTCTCCCCCCACCAGCGCCGAGGTGGGAGCCATGGTCAAGCCTAACTCCACCGGGTCAAGGGTAGATTCTGCCAGCCCCGACTCCGTCAAAATCGCCAGGTCGGTCTTATCAGCCAGCCCTGCCTCATCCAGCTTTTCACGACCGTGGAGCACCACCGCCCGTTTTGCCCCCAAAGACTGCAACGCTCCCGCCATCGTTGTCAGTAAAACCGGATCAAAGGTGCCGATAATTTGCCCTGTCGGCTTCAACGGATTCACCAGCGGTCCCAATAGGTTAAAGACCGTGCGGATTTTCAGCGCCTTGCGGAATGGCACTACTGCTTTCATTGCCGGATGCCAGCCGGGGGCAAATAGAAACGTAATCCCCACTGCCGGAATTGCTGCTCGCACCTTCTCCGGAGCCGCTCCCAAATTAATCCCCAGCGCCTCCAACACATCCGCCGAGCCCGACTTACTGGAGGCTGCCCGGTTTCCGTGTTTCGCTACCGCAACTCCTGCCGCCGCGCAAACAAACGCCACCGCCGTTGAGATATTGAAGGTGGACGCCCCATCGCCACCGGTTCCGCAGGTATCAATCAACGGTGTCGGCAGCGGATCGCCCGTTTCCACCGCAGTGGACTGTCGCTGCAATACCCGCGCCATTCCCGCCAATTCCGGTGCGGTTACGCCCTTCGCCTGGAGCGCCGCCAAAATTGCCCCTGACATCACCGGCGTCAGCGCTTCCTGCAACCAACCGCCCATCAGTGTTTCCGCCTGGCTTTCCGATAGGGATTCACGGTCTAACAATTGCTTCAGCAGTGCAGACCAATCTTGCTCAACGGGAGCGATCGCGGTGGAAGTCATGGGCACAGGAGAGGCGACTCAATAAACAACAAACCAACAGCAGAGACGAGACCGATGTGACGGACCTTCACATCCAGCGACATTCTAATCTGCCAGTGCTAGGATAATGTCCCTTGGGCTTCAAAGTTACAGTGTTTACGCGGCTTTCGACCCAATTTTGCGGACGTAATTCAGTGGTAGAATGTCAGCTTCCCAAGCTGAACGTCGCCGGTTCGAATCCGGTCGTCCGCTTCTTAACTTTTAGGAATCCCCTGCCAAAACTGCAGTCAAGCCATCATTAGGTAGGGCGACATACGAAAGTAAAAATAAGTTTTTAATTGGCTTAGTTTCTTCTTCCAGAGCAATCTTAATTAGTCATTAAGAGCGCTCAGTTGTGCTTCAATAGTTCTCGCAGAAGCTTGGAGAAACTTCGCCAATCGCATCTCCAGAAAGTGTATCTACTTAATAAACACTGAGGTTTTCCCTTGGCAATTCGACCAGGGCTATCATCAGTACAGCTGCTGAATCTAAGGCAATGGAAATAATCATCAACTAAGCCTTAAATCCAGTGCCTAAAAAGGTTTCAGCTCGAGCCATTTTTATTTGAAAGGGCATTCACTCCCTATGATATATGGCTTTCAGGGTTCAATAAATGATGAACTTTAGAGACTTCAAGGTGATAGGAACATCGATCAGGATTAACCTCACTGCTCTTTAGTTCGCCAGTCCCCTCACTGTCACCCTTATCACTCTTTATTTTCAGTCTTCTAGCTCATCGAATAAGGGGAGCGCAGCGAAGCCAGGCATGGATCTTACTGTCCGTACCAAGAAGATATTGCTAACAAATGCGCCGAATAAGAACAAGAAAAAAGCTGAGTATTACCAGCATTTACAGAATACTTTTCCTAGCAATGGCGCTAATCAGCGTCATCAGTTTAATACTGTTTTTCGTCGGAGAAAAACAGGCTTCAGAGGACAACTACTGGGTGACGCATACCCATGAAGTGATTACTACTACTGCCAATTTTGATAAGCAGTTAGTGGACGCGGAAACCGGGCAGCGAGGGTTTCTGCTAACGGATTCACCGTTGTATTTGGAGCCTTACTACACAGGCAGGCGAGGAGCAACAGAAAAATTCAACCGGCTGAAGTTTCTGACGCGCGACAACGATAATCAGCAGCAGCGAATAGAAACCATTCGAATCTTGATGCAACGGAAGCTTGCGGAGTTGCAGGAGACAATTGACCTAACAACAAGTGGAAAGAAAGATCAGGCGCTGGAGCTCGTTAAAAGTGACGAAGGAAAGCAGCTTATGGATGATATCCGTCCTATCCTTTACGACTTCACCCAAGAAGAGGTCCTCCTTTTGAAGGAGCGGCAGGAGCGATTCAAAACGACAACGTTTACAGCTCAGATCTGGTACTTCTCTTCATTCATCATCGTCATCGTCGCCCTTTTGCTGGGTTTTGTTGGAATCAATCTCAAGGTAGCTATGCCCCTTGCGAATCTAAGCAAGCTCGCACTCCGTCTGGGGCAGGGGGAAAAGGTGGAGTTTCCCAAATACTCAGAAGTTGAGGAAGTTGAGCAACTGGTCCGGTCATTTGAGTATATGGCGGGAGAAATTGAGTCTCGATCAGCGGAATTAGTTGATCAACAGAAACGACTGCAGTTGCGAGTTGATGAACAAACGCTCGAACTCGTCCAAAGCGAGAAAATGTCTTCCTTAGGGCAACTGGTTGCAGGTGTAGCCCACGAGATTAATAATCCAGTGAACTTTATTCACGGCAACATTACTCCACTGACGGAGAATACCCAAGGTTTGCTTGAGCTAATTGAGCTTTATCAGACAACCTATCCGACTGTATCCGTCGATATTGAAGAGAAAATTGAGGATATCGATCTGAATTTTTTGAAGGAAGACTCTCTCAGAATTCTGAATTCAATGACCGTTGGAACAAAACGTATTCGCGAAATTGTGGGGTCCCTTAAAAACTTCTCTCGCTTAGATGAGGCAGAGCGCAAGGATGTAGATATTCACGAGGGGCTTGATAGCACGCTGTCGATTTTGGAACATCGCATCAAGGCAACTTCTGAAAGACCAAGGATTCAAATTGAGAAAGACTACGGCGATTTACCGCTGGTGGAATGTTATCCGGGGCAATTGAATCAGGTATTTATGAATATTTTGGCTAATGCTTTAGATGCCTTGGAAGAGCATAACCGTGATCAGTCTTCGAAGGCGATCGCCCAAAACCCTGGCACTATCAGAATTCGAACTCGACGGGTTGGGGGTGATCGAGTGACAATTTGCATTAATGACAATGGACCAGGAATTCCAGAAGAAATTCACCAACAAATATTC
>JBCCTE010000442.1:0-3334 GCA_039198915.1 Cyanobacteria bacterium P01_D01_bin.73
GCAAAGGTGGGAGCGCTGTCGTCCCCCACATCCACTGGTGGTCGAAGACTGGGAACTAAATCGGACGATTGATTGAACGTTGCCATGGGAGATGTCCTGATGAACAGATTGGGAGGAGAGGTGGGCGTTGATTTTTAGCCTGTCCTAGAGTTGGGTGTGTATGGCGTTTCCAATCGAGAACCTTTAGCGTACGGCGTTTCCAACGGAAAAGCATCAAAGGCAACGGGCAAAATAACCTTATCTTTGTAGAAAAAATCGTCTGGAACGCCGAGCCTCCGAGCTTTCTAGGGCACTCGGTTTGAAGACGTTTACTGATTACCAGGGGCTGCCGACTAGGGTAAATCCAGACCAAAAGTAGGGATGGGTAAAGTCGGTGGCAGCGTCGGACCCCGTAAACTCTGGGATGTTGAATTCGCCTCGACTGGTGCTGGCGAGGAAGGTTTTAACGGCGGTTGCTTCGTTGCGCAACATGGCGAGCTGGGCTTGGCGCAGGGCTTCGGCTTTGGTGGGGATATCGCCGAGACGCTCATAGAATTCGGACATTAGCGCCAGGGTGCCGGTGTCGCTCACCTGCCATAGGCTTGCTACGACGCTTTTCGCTCCCGATTGCACCGATAGCCCGGCAAATCCTAGCTCAGCGGCAGCGTTTCCAAAGGCGGTTTGGCAGGCGCTTAGTACCAGTAGCTCCAGGGGTGGGCGGCTGAAGTTTAGGGAGGCGATCGCATCCAGCCCCAGCCGTTCATCGCCCCACATTTGCACAAAGGAATTGCTGGGGTCGCCATCGCGAAAGACGGCGTGGGTGGCGAGGTGGGCGATCGCGAAGTCTTCCCGGCTGCGAATATTCTGCATCGCGTCCAGGGTAAATTCATCCTCAATTAAATCAACGGTGGACCAATTTTCTTGAATGGTTGCCATCTCCACCGGCACCGCTGGCAGGTCACCCAGCTCATCAAACTGCGATGCTCCCGCCACGAGAACTCTGGAATCGGCTAAGGATTTATACTCGGTTGCCAGCAAGCCAAAGCTCGGGATAACGGCGACGGCATAGTTTTCGATTAGGTACTGTTCACCATCGTGGAGGGCGGCAATGGGGAGCGATCGCAGCCCCGGATCCAGGGAGAACATCAGCAGCTCCACGCCGCTTTCCTCAAGGGTTTCGCGGAACGGAGACAGCAGCCACTTATACATAGCCTGGGCAGGGGCGCGGTAAATTTTTTCGTCCAGGAAAGGGCTGGTGATGGATTGGCGTAGCTGTAAATTTGCCGCCAGCAGCGAGGGAGCAACGCCTTTGATGGTGTGACGCTGAGGCGCTCCGGTGGGCAGCACTAGGTTTAGCTCCAGGTCGTCGCCGTTGATAAATGCATAGACCACCGCGCCGGTTTTGCCAGGATTTTGGGCGATCGCCTGCAATACCGTTTGAATCGAATCCACCGAAGATTCCACCACCGGCACCTGATAGGTCACGCCCCAGTGGTTGCCATACTCCGCCGCCCGCAATTGTTCTAAATTGCCCACCATTTCCGATGCGCTGAGGCTGTCCAGGCGATCGCTCAAATCCTGTCGAGCGCGGGTGGGGTTAGGGCTCACCGCCGTTGAGAGGACGCTGCCTCGAAGAGCCGTCAAAGCTTGTAAATTGCCCTGCCCGGTGCGACTGTCCCTCACCCTAAAAGCATTAACCGACTCAAAGGCATTGTCCAAAACCCCATCCAGGCGATCAAAAGTGCCGGAAGCTCGTTCTGCTGCCGCAACAAAGTTTGTGTCAAATGTGCTGAAGTCAAAATTTGCAATCAACGCCCCCAATGCCGCCGGATCGCGGATATCAATGTTGGCTAGGGCAGACTCAAACAGTGGGGCAAACTCGGCAAATCCAGAAAGACTTTCAAAGGTAGTCAGCAACTCCCCCAAGGTTGCACTCAGCTCATTGCCGACGGAACTGTTGGAGTCGATAACCGCTCCCGGTCGTCCGTTGGGGGCAGACAGGTTGACAATCGCCGTCGGTGCGGGTTCGTTATCAAAGGCAAAGAATCCGCCATCGCCACCCAATGCTCCCCCTTGGGCGATCACCTGTCCAGCGAACTGCGAAGGGCCTGTGGATCGCACTGCAATCACCCCGCCATTGCCTTGAAGAATGGCGCTGGCATTAATCGCAGTGGCGCTGTCCACCGTGATTTGAGTGGTGGGAAGACCTCCCGGTCCCTGTCGATCCGCACCGCCGCCGAAGCTAACAAACCCAGCGGAAAACGGTCCCCGAGAGTCAATATTTGCCCCCACGACGTTAACCTGTCGCCCCGTAGCCACGGTTGTGCCAAAGAGGAAAGAACTGATATCGCCGCTGCTGATATCGACGCTGCCGCTTACGGTGGCAACGCCAAAGGATGAATCAACGGGAGTATTGGGTACTGCGCCCCCTTGCAATAGCACTTGTCCCTGGTCGGTTACGGTCACCAGTTCGGCGGGGTAAAGTCCTTCCGCTCCCGTTAGCAGCGTGGGCAAATCCTGAGGGGCGATCGCTGATAGGGTCTGGGGAGGCGGTGCGACGGTTCGCAGGGAAGTACCAGTGGGCACCGCAAACAAGGAAAAGGGCACTACCGGAGCAAATCGTGCCTGTTGATTTTGCTCCACCGCTGTCATCACGATGGTTCCGGTCCTGGCGGTCAAAGACCCGGCGTTCAGGACATTGCCCCCCACCAGCCAAATTTGCTCCCCATCCGCCACTGTTAAATTGCCAAAGTTGGCGATCGCCGCCGGAGCCTCCACCTCAAAGCGCAGCAGGGACGGACTCCCAGCAAAATTCTGTGGCGTAGCTGGCCCCGACACATCAAACCATTGCACGCCCCCAGCGGCATCCTCATAGCCAATGCCCGTCGCGGTGGATCCGAGAAATACCCCCGGCACATCCAATGTCGCGTTCTGCCCAAACACCATCCCCGCTGGGTTCAGCAAATATAAATCCGCCGAACTACCCACCAGCTGCACGGTGCCATCGATCAAAGAGGGATTGCCTCCCACCACTCGCCCCAAAACAGATTGGGTTGTGGGCGAAGTTACAAACTGCGCCGTTTGTCCTTGATTGAGATTGAACTCGCCAAAGCTGTGGAACAGGGACGCGCCGTCACCGGAAGTTTGCCCGCCAGTAATGGTAAATAAATTGTCCTGCTGTTGGACCTGGGTGGAGAGTTCGTCTTGGGCTGGGGTGATATTTTGGGCGATCGCCGGGGAACTGATAAACATTCCAACAGCGCTGAGGCTGAGGGTGCTGAAGGCGATCGCACTGGATGTTGTGAGTCCTTGGACGGGGATGGTCAGGCGCTGAGTAAAAACCATAGGAATGAGA
>JBCCTE010000443.1:0-3332 GCA_039198915.1 Cyanobacteria bacterium P01_D01_bin.73
CCAATTCCATTGCCGATTCCACTGATCCATGGCTTCTATCTTCGCTGCCCTCACCGGTTTTGTTAATAAGCAGGCGGCGTCAAATACGGAGTCTTCCACGGATTCTTCGACTGGCATTAACTGGGATCAGGTTTATAAGGAACTGGCGGAACTTTTGGGCGATCGCTACGTAATTCGCCGCAAGGAAGAGCTTTTAACCTACGAATGTGACGGTCTAACCAGCTATCGTGAGCGTCCCAAGATGGTGGCGTTACCCAACAGCACTGAGCAGGTGTCGGCGGTGGTGAAGGTGTGCGATCGCCTCAATATTCCCTTTGTGGCGCGAGGTGCTGGAACTGGCTTGTCGGGGGGCGCGTTGCCGGTACCCGACTGCGTTTTAATCAGCACCACCCGCATGAAGCGCATCCTCAAAATGGACTACGAAAACCAGCAGGTGGTAGTCCAGCCGGGGATTATCAACAATTGGGTCACCCAAGCCGTTAGCGGTAAAGGTTTTTACTACGCCCCCGACCCGTCCAGCCAAATTATTTGCTCCATCGGCGGCAACGTGGCGGAAAATTCCGGCGGCGTCCACTGCCTAAAATACGGCGTCACTACTAACCATGTTCTGGCGCTAACGGTGGTTCTGCCCAATGGTGAAATTACCCAATTGGGCGGGCTGGTGCCGGAAATGCCGGGTTATGACCTCACGGGGATTTTTGTGGGTTCGGAGGGCACTCTGGGAATTGCTACGGAGGTGACCCTGCGAATATTGCGATCGCCCGACTGCGTCAAAGTCATCCTGGCGGACTTTACGACCATGGAAGCGGCGGGACGGGCGGTCGCCGATATTATCGGGTCTGGCGTGATTCCTGGGGGAATGGAAATTATGGACAACCTCAGCATCAACGCCGTTGAGGACGTCACCGGCAGTGCCTGCTATCCTCGGGACGCCGAAGCTGTTTTGCTTGTGGAATTGGACGGGCTCGAGGTGGAGGTAGACGCCAATATCGAGAAAGTGCGCAAAATTTGCCTGGATGACGGGGCGCGGGATATCACCGTTGCCATTGATCCAGGCGATCGCAAAAAACTCTGGCAGGGTCGCAAAGCCGCCTTCGCCGCCGCCGGAAAAATGAGCACCAATTATTACGTGCAGGACGGCGTTGTCCCCCGCACCAAGCTGGCGTGGGTTCTGCGGGAAATTGCGGCGATCAGCGAAAAATACAACTACCAAATTGCCAATGTATTCCATGCGGGCGACGGCAATTTGCACCCCCTGATTTTGTACGATCGCAGCGTCCCTGGTGTTCTAGAAACCGTTGAGGCGATCGGGGGAGAAATCCTTAAGCGCTGCATCCAAGCCGGGGGCAGCCTATCCGGCGAACACGGCATTGGCACCGACAAACAGTGCTACATGGGGCAAATGTTCTCCGACATTGACCTAGAAACCATGGTCTGGGTCACTGACGCCATCAACACCAAGGGACTCGCCAACCCCGGCAAAATCTTCCCCACCCCCAGAATGTGCGGAGAAGCCGCCAACGCCGCGCAAAAAAATCCCCCAGAAGCGTTCAAGAATATCGAGAATTTCTAGCACTTCTCACAATCTAGAAGCCCCTTCTCCTCAGGAAAAAGGGGTTCGGGGATGAGGTCTCTGTGGCTCGCTAGATTCTAGGAAGCAGTACTGGCAAGGGTTTTGGAATCAGATTCATTGGGATCGACGCTGGGGCGTGTTTGCCCAAATAAATCAAACAGGCGCCCCGCCCAGTGGTCCACGTCGTAGGTGGTCACAGTTTTGTACATGGCCTGCATCCGACGATTTTGTTCCTCTTCGGACATATCCAGCGCCAAATCCAACGATGCGTCCATCTTGTCCATGGAGTAGGGATTGGTTAGTAGTGCCTCCGGCAGTTCCACCGCAGCCCCCACAAACTCCGACAAAATTAGCGCCCCTTTCTCGCCGTTCTTGGCAATCACGTACTCCTTCGCCACCAGGTTCAATCCATCTCGCAGCGGCGTAATCCAGCACACATCCGCCAAATGGTAGTAGCTCATCAAGTCCGCCATGCCAATGGACTGGGTGAAGAGCATAATCGGCGTCCAATTTAAGCGAGCATACTTACCGTTGATTTTTCCGACAAGCTGTTCGATTTGATTTTGCGCCGTCTTGTAAACCCGCATCCCCTCTGCCGGAGACGCACAGGCTAGCAATAGCTGCACTTTGCCGTGAAGTTCAGGGCGTCGCTCCAGCAATCGTCCATAGCACTGCAGCAGTTCCTTGTTGCCTTTGACGTAGTCGATACGTCCTGCCGAAACGATTAGTTTGCGATCGCCCAACTCCTGACGAATTGCCTTCATCCGCTCCTGGGTTTCGGGAGCTGCCACCACATTCCGCACATGGTCGGGGTTTGTACCCACCGGGAAGGCATCAATCGTAACGGTACGCCCGTTGTAAGAAACCTGCGTCACCGCCTCCTGCTCCGCCAGCGCCATACCCACCGGAGCCATATGACTGGTTTCCGACACCTTCACTCGCTTAGTAATTTCTACTTCCCGTAAACTGCACGCCACATTGACGAAGTTCTCAGAGTAACGAGGGATATGGAAGCCGACGATATCGCAGGCAAGCAGGCTATCCACAATTTCTTCGCGCCACGGCAAGATGTTGAACACATCCACCGAGGGGAAAGGCGTGTGATGGAAAAATGCGATGCGGGCATTCGGCTTTTTCTCGCGAATGTAATAGGGAGCTAGCCACAGATTGTAGTCATGCACCCAAATTAGAGCGTCATCTGCCGCCTCATCACAGGCTGCTTCTGCGAATAACTTATTGATGGTTTTAAAGTTTTCCCAGTCGGAAGAGCCGTAGGTGAAGTGGTAGGGAAAAGAGTGAAGAATTGGCCAAAATGCTTCCTTTGAAGTGATGTGATAAAAGTTTTTGACCTGCTCCGCCATCAAGGGAATACGGCGAACATTGTAGTTAGCATCGTCGACGGTAATTCGCTCTTGAAACTTAGCCTTTTGGCGAGCTAAGACCTGAGTCCAAGCGATCCAAGTTCCCTGTTGAACACCGGAGAAAAAGCTTTTCAACGTTGGAACAATACCGTTGGGACTTTTCTTGTCCCGGAAGCGAACCTGACCATTTTCATCGGTATATTCGTCGTAGGGTTGACGATGGTACAGGATAACTAGTGAAGATTTCATGATTCGAATTCTAAAAACCTATTGGCTGCTGCACTGGGGGAAAGACGGCTTAAGAAAAGACAGGCTGGAATAGTAAAGGCTAACGCGATAACCGTAATTTCTACTCAGTAATTTCTGACAAGCAAGTACAGTCTTAAGCGATTCCGGCG
>JBCCTE010000444.1:0-3306 GCA_039198915.1 Cyanobacteria bacterium P01_D01_bin.73
AGCCAACCCAGGTCTTTTCCTGGGGCCACCCCACCCATTCCACTAGGCAAGCATTGTCTAAAAGGTTGCGTTGTTTTAGGCAATTCCACGCCAGGTTAAACACCGAGCCCACTTTCATTAGAATCACCACTTCTGCCCAATCCAGGGCGTGGTCTAATTCTGAAACTTCGTAGAGGGCGGGCAGGATGGCTACTTTTTCGTGCCACAGGGAGAGGGGGATATTGAGAGCGCTGGCGGCGGCGAGGGGAGCGCATACGCCGGGGACGGTTTCGACGGTGATGGTGGGCTCGTGGTGTTTGACTGATCGCGCCACATGGGAAAAAGTGCTGTAAAAGCTGATATCTCCTTCGGCGAGGAAAGCGACGTTTTTGCCTGATCGCAAATGGGGCAGCAGGATGCCCATGGATTTTTCCCACCCGGCGCTGAGGCGATCGCGATCAGTCGTAAAGGGCAGGCTTAGGGTGATCAGAGTCTGATGGGGGCGCAGGTATTGCTTGGCGATCGCGTAGGCCAGCCCCGGTTCGCCGTCACGGTTTTGGGGTACGGCGACGACCTGGACGCTTTGCAAAAATCGCAGCCCCTTGACGGTGATCCACTCGGGATCGCCAGGACCAACACCGATGCCATACAGGGTGCCTAAAGCGGGACTATCGGCGGACAAATCACTGGTGTGAATACTGGGCGCAGAATCAACGTAAACGGAACCAACCATAGGGTCACAGGCGGATGGGTCGTGTGATTTCCAAAATTACAGGGTGCAAGGGGGCCGAAAGACCGATACTTTAGAAGCTATTAATCATCTATTTCTTTAGTTACGTTTTTCAACCAATTTTCAATCCATGCCCATTTCCCCTAAAGCAGAAGAATTACGCCAGCGTCTAGAAACTGGAGAATTGGGCGATCGCCTGGTCGCTGTTAATGAAGTGCGGGATTTGCCGCCGGAGGAGGGCTTTGAGCTGTTGCAGGTGGCGATCGCGGATGATAATGCGCGAGTGCGATATTCGGCAGTGAGTCAGTTCGATACGGTGGGCGCGTCGGATTTGGGCAAGACGGAGGAGTTGCTTCGAGATTGTCTGCTGAATGACGCGGAGATGGATGTAAAGGCAGCGGCGGCCGACTGTTTGGGCGCGTTGCAAATTACTGATGCCTTTGAGGATTTGATTAAGACCTATGAAGGAACATCGGAGTGGCTGCTTAAGTTGAGTATCGTAGCAGCCCTTGGGGTGCTTGGCGATCGCCGATGCTTCGAAACCTTGGAAAAGGCGATGGAATCGGAGACGGAGCTGGAGCGGTTGGCGGCGATTAGTGCCATGGGAGATTTGGGGGATGATCGGGCGATCGCTGTGCTGTTGCCGTTGGTGACCGATGAAGATTGGCAGGTGCGCTATCGTCTCGCTCAGGCGCTGAAGCCCTTTGCTGCGAATGATGAGGTGAAGGCGGCGATCGCGACCCTGGCGGAGGATCCTGTGGAACAGGTTTCCGCAGAAGCCAAGGTTTAACCTCATCAGCAAGTTAACCCAGCACAACGAATTGACAGGAGCCACAGGACAGGAGAGATGGTAAGCAGCGTGGATAAAAATGCCGGGGCGGCGGACTCCGGTAATTCGGCAGCCAAGCGTATTTTGATGTTGGGCGGCACGGGGACTATTGGTCGTGCCACCGTTAGAGCGCTGGTTTCTCGCGGTTACCAGGTCGTTTGCATCGCTCGTCCAAAGGCTGGCATTGGGCGAAAGCTAACGCAAGACAAGACCGCAGAAGTGTTGCAGGGGGCTGAGGTTCGCTTCGGTGATGTCAAAGATAAAATCTTCCTGACGGAGCAGATTTTTCAGCAGGATGGACAACCCCAAAAATTCGATGCGGTGGTGTCTTGTATGGCGTCGCGTACCGGGGAACCAGAGGATGCTTGGGCGATCGATTACCAGGTCCAGGCGGATGTGTTGGCTTTAGCGAAGGAGTCTGGCGTCACCCAAATGGTGTTGCTGTCGGCAATTTGCGTCCAAAAGCCGTTGCTGGTGTTCCAAAATGCCAAGCTGGCGCTGGAGAAGGATCTGCAAGAGTCGGGGCTGACCTATTCCATCGTCCGTCCCACTGCGTTTTTCAAGTCTCTGGCGGGACAGGTGGAGCGGGTCAAAAATGGCAAAGCGTTTCTAACTTTTGGCGATGGAACGTTGACCGCCTGCAAGCCCATTAGTGACGGTGATTTGGCGAACTATATTGTTGATTGCCTTGAGGATCCGTCGTTGCAAAATCGCATCTTGCCCATTGGTGGACCGGGACCGGCGTTGACCCAGCGGCAGCAGGGAGAGATTTTATTTGAGTTGGTGGGGCGTGAGCCGAAGTTTAAGAGTGTGCCGTCGTCGTTGCTTAGTCGGATTGCTGCGGTGATGGATGCGATCGGTAAGGTAATTAAACCTGTGGCGGCGAAGGCGGAGCTGGCAAGGATTGGGCACTATTACGCCACAGAATCGATGCTGGTGTGGGATCCGGAGAAGGAAGAATACGACGCCGATGCGACACCGGAAACGGGTACGGAAACGTTGGCTGATTATTTCAAGCGCCTGGTGGACGGCAATGAAAAAGCTGAGCGCGTTGATGTGGCTATGTTCTCGGATTAGCGACAATGTAGCGACAATATGCCGCTGAATTTTGCTAATTGTGTTGCTCTCACCTGGGGTGGGGGCGATCGCTACAATCAAAAAGTCAGCATAAAAAAGCTGGCGTATGATCGTGCGTCTGCGAATTAAAAATCAAATTTAAAGCGTCCAATGACAGCAAATATAACGCCCCCTTCCAGCGATACCGTTAAGCTTGAGCCTTCTTGGAAAGCGGTTTTGGAAGGTGCCTTTGCTACGCCAAATATGCTGGCGCTGAAGACGTTTTTAAAAAATGAAAAGGCAGCGGGGAAGACGATTTATCCTCGCGGCTCGCTGATTTTTAATGCCATGGACAGCACCCCTTTTGACCAGGTGAAGGTGGTGATTTTGGGGCAGGATCCTTACCACGGACCGGGGCAGGCGCACGGACTTAGCTTTTCGGTGCCAGAGGGGGTTCAACAGCCGCCGTCGCTGGTGAATATTTTTAAGGAAATTGAGCAGGATTTAGGCATTAAGCCCCCGAGACATGGCTGTTTGCAAAGCTGGGCGGACCAGGGAGTTTTGCTGCTAAACAGTGTGCTGACGGTGGAGAAGCACAGGGCGGCATCCCATAAGGGGCAAGGCTGGGAAGAGTTTACCGATGCTATTATCGATGCCCTGAATAATCAGCGGGAGCATGTGGTGTTTATGCTCTGGGGCAGCTATGCCAAGA
>JBCCTE010000445.1:0-3298 GCA_039198915.1 Cyanobacteria bacterium P01_D01_bin.73
TCGGAATTAGCAAAATTTACGGTGGGTAGCCCTTCCGCTTCGACTTTAATTACCGCCACATCCGTCAGCGAGTCGGATCCCAAAACCTTGCCCGGCAGCTCACGCCCATCCTTGAGGGTTACCGTTACCGTATCGGCTCCTTCAATAACGTGGGCATTGGTGAAAATTTGTCCGTCGGAGCTAACGATAAAGCCAGATCCAGATCCGCGCTGCTCTCGTTCCCGACCGCGACTACGACCGCGTGGCATCTCATCCCCAAAAAATCGCCGGAACAGTGGGTTATTAAACGGATCGTTGGGAGACTGACGGACGGTGCGGGACGCGTCGATACGAACTACTGACGGTCCCACCGACTGCACAACATTAGTAACAAAATTGCCGCCGATTTTGCCCGGAATTGTGTTGGCTTGGCTTTCGGGGCTTTCCGTGCGGGCATCTACATTTGTGGGAGCAGCGGCTTCGGGGCGGGTTTCCGTTGACTCCGTTGCCTGTTCCCCGTCTGCGTCCGGCAGGAACTCTACGTTAAATAGCTCGGTGCAGCCTGCGCCTAAAACGACTAGGGAAAGAGACAGTAGGGCTTTTTTCCACATGGGTTCCTTGTTGGGATGCTTGTTGGGACGCTGGTCGTTTTTGGGCGGGTCTGAGGACCGTGGCGCTGATTTGAGGGCAGAGCTTGACGGTGTTTTTGCTGACGAAGCTTTAGGATTGCAGGAAACTGAGGGTGTATTTGCCAGCATTGTGGACTCCGTAGGTCTTCAGTGTAACCCCGTTTATTAAGGGTTTCGGGGGATTTGTCCTTAACCTACGGAACTGATACGGCGATACGGTGGCGTGGATATGGCGATGCCGTATCGATGTCGTGTCAATGCTGTGTCAAAGGGGCTTGGGCTATGTCGGCTGGGCTAAGTCAGTGGGCGATCGCGATGGGTAAACGCTTTGGCATCAGCTCCGCTGTAGGTTGCGGCAATATGACCATCGCCCACCAGCTGATATTTATAGGTGACTAGTCCTTCTAATCCCACCGGTCCCCGAGGTGCAAGGCGGCTGGTGCTAATGCCTACCTCCGCGCCAAAGCCGTAGCGGAAGCCATCGGAAAAACGGGTGGAGCAATTGTGAAAGACTCCGGCGGCGTCGACTTCGGCAAGGAAGCGATCGGCGATCGCCTGATTCTGAGTAGCGATCGCCTCCGTGTGACCAGACCCGTACTCAGCAATATGCGCCAGCGCCTGGTCCAAGTCATCAACCACTCGGATGGACACAACTAAGTCGCTATATTCCGTTGCCCAATCTTCATCGGTGGCAGCGATCGCCGAAACCCCCGCCTCCTGCAAAATCTTTAGCGCGGCATCATCGCTTCGAACCTCGACGCCTTTTCCTGTTAGCGCTTTGCCCGCTGCCGGTAAGAAGTCGGAGGCGATCACCCGATTTACCAGCACCGTTTCCACCGCGTTGCAAGCGGACGGATACTGAATTTTGGCATCGACGACTAGATCTACGGTTTGGGCGATCGCCGCCGCCTCATCTACATAGATATGGCAAATTCCATCAGCGTGCCCCAACACCGGAATGCGCGTATTGTCCTGAACGTAGCGAACAAAGGAATTAGAACCGCGCGGAATAATTAGATCGACGTCTTGATCCAAGTGCAATAGCTCCAAGGTTTCCTGGCGCGTGGTCAAAAGCTGCACCGCATTGGCATCAATTCCCACCTGCTCCAGCCCCTGGTGAATTGCCGCCACCAACGCCGTGCAAGAGCGCACCGCCTCGCGACCGCCCTTTAGAATTACGCCGTTGCCCGACTTAATTGCCAGCGTTGCAATTTGCACCACCGCATCGGGGCGAGCTTCGAAAATCACGCCCAAAACCCCCAGAGGACAGGTGATGCGCTTTAGCACTAGCCCATCGTCCAGCTCCCGATGAATCTGCACCGCCCCTAGAGGATCCGCCAGCTTAGCCAAGTCCCGAACCCCAGCAATCACGTCGTCGTATTTACTGTCCGTTAGCTTTAACCGTCCATACAGCGCCGACGAAATCCCATCCTCTTGAGCAACGCGGCAGTCTTCAGCATTGGCAGTCAACACCTCCGCCTTCTGAGCAGCCAAGGCTTCGGCGATCGCCCCCAAAGCAGCATTGCGAGTTTCAATGGGCTGAATTGCCAGCGATCGCGCTGCCGTCCGAGTTCGTCGCGCCCGTATCGCCAGGGAATCCGAGGCGCTGTCAGAAGAATTGCTTACCGCCGCCGTTGCTACTGTCATGATTACCGCGCCTGATTTATGACGCTACTTAATAGATAGGGAATAGATAAAACTACGTTCCAAAGGTGCGATCGCCGGCATCGCCCAAGCCAGGGACAATCCAGCCCTGCTCGTCCACCTGTTCATCAATCGTCGCCGTGTAAATCACCAAACCGGGATAGGCGCTGTTTAATTGTTGCAGCGCTGGGGGAGCCACCAACACCGACACAATGCGAATTTGATCCGGCGTTAAACCGCGATTAATCAGCTCCTCCATGGTTTTCATAATGGAGCCCCCCGTCGCCAACATCGGTTCCGCCACCAGCACCAGCGCCCCCTCGGGAAATTTATCCGGCAGCCGATTGAGATAGCAGGAACATTCCAGCGTCTCCTCGTTCCGCTCCAGCCCCAGGTGATACACCGACGCCAGCGGCACAATAGGCTGCATCCCCTCCAAAAGCGACAATCCCGCCCGCAACACCGGCACGATCGCCATTGGCACTTGAGGATTAATAAACTGCGCCGACGCCATACCCACCGGCGTTTCCACCTGAGCACCCACCATTGGCAACCACTCTCGCAGCGCTTCGTAGGTCAACCAGCGCCCCAACTCCGACATCGCCGTCCGAAACAGCGGCGTTGGCGTCTGGGCATCCCGTGCCACACCTAGCCAGTGTTGGATCAAAGGATGGGGAGGAACGTAAACGCGCAGTTGCAAAGGCATAGGAATAAACCGGCAAGATAGACCGGAAACGGCTGAAGTAAAAGGCTAGTTGGGGCGCTAACTCGAAAGCCAAGCCAAAAAATGGGCATTGTAAATAGTGGCAAATATCATACCGTCTGGGCGATCGCTCCCCCTCAACCAGCCCCACACAATTTGCGATCGTCAGTAATTGCCGCATTGATTACCCTGCGATCGCCCTGTTGTCGCGCTTTCCCAAAAAGAAGTTGGAAAATATTCGCAATAGTATTGACAGTAACTTTCAATTAGGGCTATATTATCTTTGAGAAAAGGCAGAAATGAAATGTTCTCCTCTCTAGTAAACGGGTAATGGGGCTGGCCA
>JBCCTE010000446.1:0-3292 GCA_039198915.1 Cyanobacteria bacterium P01_D01_bin.73
GCAGGCGTAGCGCCATTGTAGAAGCGAGAGCGGGTAATGCCTGTTGGTGAGGTAACGGAACGTAACGGCAGAAAACGGTAATGTCATCGTTTCCAAACCATGTCTTAACAGTAAAGACCTATACCTAGTCATGACGGTCCCGTAGTCTATGAAAAGATTTAGCCTCTCCGCGCTAATTTGCAGCCGCTTTGACCGTCGCTCCTCCGTCTAAAGCTCAGTAATTTTTCCGTATCTATCTCTCGTATCTCGATCAGCAAGGCGACAAGACTCCGATGAAAATCCTTAAAGTTCAAACTCTGCGCGGTCCCAACTATTGGAGTATTGACCACCATAAGCTGGTGCAGATGCGTTTGGACTTGGAGGATTTGTGTGATCGCCCTTCAAACGAAATCCCAGACTTCTACGAAGCCCTTGTGGAAACTTTGCCCAGTTTGGTTGAGCACCAGTGCTCCCTAGGCTTTCGTGGGGGATTTTTGGAGCGGGTGAAGGAAGGCACCATGATGGGCCACGTCATTGAGCATGTGGCACTGGAACTTCAGGAAATGAGCGGTATGCCCGTTGGGTTCGGGCTTACGCGGGAAACCGCTGAACCTGGGGTCTATCAGGTGGTGGTGGAGTATGGAAACGAGCGGGCGGGGCGCTATGCTTGCCGTGCTGCCGTGCGCCTGTGCCAGAACCTGGTGGATCGCGGTGTATATCCCGAGGATGAGCTGCGGCAGGATCTGGGCGATTTGCAGGATTTGAAGGCGGAAGCGGCGCTGGGTCCCAGCACGGATTCTCTGGTGCGGGAGGCGGAAGCGCGAGATATTCCCTGGGCTGAAATGAGCGCCCGATCCATGATCCAACTGGGCTATGGGGTTCATCAGCGACGGCTCCAGGCAACTTTGAGCGGCAACACCAGCATTTTGGGCGTTGAGCTGGCCTGCGATAAGGATGGCACCAAGACGGTTTTGGAGGCGGCGGGGGTGCCGGTTCCTCGCGGGGTTACGATCCGCTATTTAGACGACCTTAAGGATGCGATTGAGGATGTTGGCGGTTTTCCCATTGTGCTGAAGCCGCTGGATGGCAATCACGGTCGTGGAATTACGTTAGATATTGATCGCTGGGAAACTGCTGAGGAAGCCTACGACCTGGCAAAGGAGGAGGCGCGATCGCAAACGGTGATGGTAGAGCGCTTCTATCGCGGCAATGACCATCGAGTGTTGGTGGTTAATGGCAAAGTTGTGGCAGTGGCGGAGCGGGTACCTGCTCATGTAATCGGTGATGGGCGATCAACCATTCAGGAGCTGATTGACGAAACCAATCGCGATCCCCGCCGGGGAGACGGCCACGACAACGTGCTGACCCGCATTGTGGTCAATCGCAACACGGAGCTGCTGCTGGAAAGCCGGGGGCAGACCGTCGATACCGTGCCGGACGACGGAGAAATTTGCTACCTGCGGGCAACGGCCAACTTAAGCACCGGCGGTATCGCCATCGATCGCACCGATGAAATCCACCCGTCGAATGTTTGGCTGGCGGAGCGGATCGTAAAAATCATCGGCTTAGATATTGCCGGTATTGATATCGTGACCTCCGATATTAGCCGCCCGCTGCGGGAAACCGACGGGGTGGTGGTGGAGGTTAACGCGGCGCCGGGATTTCGGATGCACGTCCAGCCCAGCCAAGGCATTCCCCGGAACGTGGCGGAACCGGTGATGAATATGCTGTTCCCCCAGGGGAAAACCGGCCGCGTACCCATTGTGGCGATCACCGGCACCAACGGAAAAACCACCACCACCCGCTTGATTGCCCATATCTATCGCCAAACGGGGCAGGTGACCGGCTACACCACTACCGACGGTACCTACATTGGCGAGTATCTGGTGGAGTCGGGAGATAATACTGGTCCCCAGAGCGCGGGCTTAATTTTGAACGATCCGACGGTGGAAGTTGCTGTGCTGGAAACGGCGCGGGGCGGAATTTTGCGATCAGGGCTGGCGTTTGATCGCTGCGACGTTGGCGTAGTGCTGAATGTGGCGGCGGACCATTTGGGCTTGGGCGATATCAACACCATTGAACAGATGGCGCGGGTAAAGGCCGTGGTAGCGGAGGCGGCCGCCGCGGATGGCTATGCGGTGTTGAATGCGGACGATCCCTTGGTGGCGTCCATGGCGGAAGGCGTGCAGGCGCAGGTAGCCTACTTCTCAATGGACCCCGCTAACGAGCTGGTGAGGCAGCATACCCAGCAGGGCGGTCTGGCGGCGGTCTACGAAAATGGCTATCTGTCAATTTTGAAGGGAGACTGGACTCTGCGTATTGAGCAAGCGGTGCAAGTGCCGTTAACTCTCGGGGGGCGGGCGCGCTTCCAAATTGCTAACGCGCTGGCTGCAAGTTTGGCGGCCTTTGCCCAGGGCGTGCGGATGGAGCACATTCGTGAGGCGCTGTTGACCTTCGAGTCATCCAGTGACCAAACTCCGGGCAGAATGAATTTATTTGATTTGGGAGAGTTCCACGCCCTGGTGGATTACGCCCACAATCCAGCGAGCTACAAGGCTCTGGCGGATTTTGTTCAAAGTTGGCCAGGTCAGTCCATTGGTGTGGTGGGGGGACCGGGCGATCGCCGCGATGTGGACTTTGTCACTCTGGGGGAGTTGTCCGCAAACATGTTTAATGAAATTATTATTAAGGAAGATGATGATACCCGAGGTCGAGCAAGAGGAGACGCTGCCCGTTTAATTACGGAAGGTGTCAAAGGAGCGATAGGAAAAGGTGAGGGCGTTGCCCAACGATTTGAGACGATTTTAAGTGAAGAATCAGCCATCAACACCGCGCTAGATGCGGCCCCCGATGGGGGATTGGTGGTTATTCTGCCGGAAGTCGTTTCACGGGCAATTCAGCTTATTGAAAGCCGCAAGCTTGTGCCAAATCCCCGCTCTGGCGATCGCCCCAGCGGCTTCTTCAATGGAAAGCGCCCGGCATCCTCTTCATCGCCATTGTCTACATCGCCCTAGGCTTTCTTCGGCTTAAGGTCGCCACAGTGACCGAAATTTCGAAGGATGTTTGGAATAATCTAGGGACTGTCGCCAAGGGCAGCAGTGTGCAGCTTCAGTGTGTGCAATTTCAATAACGGTAAGGTCACTGGCAAGATTCTGACTATTTTTTGAGAATTTTTCCTTATTGCTCCATTTCCAAGGTGCCGCCACTTAGGTCTTGTTGTAATTAAGTTTCGTTCCAACTCCATTGATGTCACGGTGTTGCCATGAGGGTAACAAGCTGCCAATTAATTGCTGCCGCCGTGATCCCCCATGGC
>JBCCTE010000447.1:0-3274 GCA_039198915.1 Cyanobacteria bacterium P01_D01_bin.73
AGTTTCTAGTAGTTCTATTTCTTACCTTTTTAGCTCCCAAATAGTTTGTGTCAAAGCATTTTTCTATTTTGACAACAAAAGTTTTTTCTCAACCATTTTTGGTTCCCGTATAGATAGTTTTGTTTTTAATGAGTCAATCCAACTGTTGAGCTCAATTGAGTGCTTCCATTCAATTTCTAATTATTTTATTAGTTTAAAAATGGTTTAGGGAAAGGGTAAATGGACTTCTTAAATTAAAGATGATGGCGATAATGAAGTTTCAAGGTTTTTTCTCAAGAAACAACACAAAAAGGGGGAGGGGTGGTTGGCAATGCAGAGTTTGTCACGATTAGTATTCCAGAGTTTTATTTTTTGAAGTTTAATGAAGGGAGGATTCCTGATTTAGAGATATCCCCCCATTGGAGGGGGATGGGGAGAGCGTAGTTGCGACAGTTAATGTTAGTGCTTTGAATAATTTCTTAGGCTGCTCAACCATATCAGTGTGGGCAAATAAGGGTCGAACTTCTGGATAGTCCGCGAATAAAGTCTGATAAAAGTATTGGGTAAATTCTTCTTGCTGATCACGAAGTAGCGCAAAACTATTTTCGAGAAGCTCGGTATTTAGTGCCATTGGAATAAAACCTTTTTCTTTGACACCGTTAGTTTGGCAAGGTCATCTTCCAATAACTATGAGGTAGCTCATAAAGGCACGATTGACATTTTTTGCTACGGAATTCAGGGTATTGAAGCGTTAGGGCATGCTAGGGTCCTGCTGATTTCAGTGGGCGAGGAGCTGCCTCTATCACAGAAATATTCGTCCACTTTGCGCCAGGCTCGAAACAAGATTTACGACTTACAACGATGCCGATGAGGTAAGTGGCGATCGCCCTAACCCTAATTCTCTGTCTTAGTTCAACGCAGCTTTTGCCTCTTCAATCAGCCCCCGGAAAAATGGCTTAGTCAGGTCGATCGCCTTCGCCTCCTCCCGCGATCGCCCCAGCAGACCTTCCGACGCCCCTTCCACCGCCGCCAAAATATTGCCCTCCTCATTGCGGATGCGTAATTCCCACGCCCCATCCCGCTGCCAATAGCCACACACATAGGTGCGATCGCCATACTGAATCGCCACCGGTTGATTCACTTTCGCTGCCGGTGCCGGTGCCTCCGCCGGTCGAAAGCCCACCGCATTGAGTTCGATGGAGACGTTACCCTGCCACTCGTTTTCCGTTAGCCGATACGCCACATCCACCCACTCCGGCAGGGGAAAATCATCCCCCCGTCGCCAGGCGATCGCCTCAACTTGCCCAGTGCCATCGCTCAAGGTGCATTTCACATGGCTGCGGTCCTTCCCAATTTTCCGCTGCCCCAGCACCTGCATTTTCGGCGTCCAAAATACTGGCTCCCGATTGCCAATGCCGCAGGGGTGCAGCATATCGATTTGGCTAAATAACTCCTCGTCCACCTGGGCGATCGCCGCCTGCACATCCGCCGCCACCAACGGTTGAATATACTCAGCTTCCAGAGTTTTGCACGCAAACTCGCTAAGGCGCTGAATAAACTCTCCCAAGTTGTCCGCATCCATGGAAAAGCCCCCCGCTGCCGGATGCCCACCAAACTTACCGAGCAAGTCCCCGGCATAGTGGAGCGCATCAAATACGTTAAATTCCGGAATTCCCCGCGCCGACCCGCGAATCTTATCCGGCTCTTCCGGCTCGAAGGTACCAATAAATACCGGCGCACCGTAGCGCTCCACCAATCGCGACGCCACAATGCCAATCACCCCGTGATGCCAACCGGGCTGCACCACCACCAATACCCGTTGGTCCCGCAAATCCACCGCTTGCCGCTCCACCCAGGCGATCGCCTCCTCCTCAATTTGCCGACATAGCGCCTGCCGCTGCTGATTAATATCCTCACACTGCATCGCCCGCTCCAGCGCCACCCCCGCATCGTCGGTGGTCAGCAAGTCAATCACAATTTGCGGATCATCCAGCCGCCCTACTGCGTTAATCCGCGGTCCCAACCGAAAACCGATCGCCTCCGGCTTCAACGTTTTCGCCGCCCCATTACTCGCCCCATTGTTAGCGCCGTTTCCGTTCCCGTTATTGCCAGCCTCTCCCACCGCCAAACCGGTCACCTGCTGCAATGCCCGCACGCCAGGAATAGTGGAATAGGGCAGCAGTTCTAACCCTCGCTTCACCCATCGACGATTGACGCCGGTTAAAGGAGCAAGGTCGGCGATCGTCCCCAACGTAAACAGCTCCAACAGCGGTCGCCAAATCTGGTTAAATCCCAGCCGATGCCCCAACGAAACCGCCAAAATATATGCCACGCCCACCCCCGCTAAACCGCGATAGGGCGACTCTTCATCAATCAATTTGGGATTTAAAATTGCGTGAGCCGGCGGAATTTCGGGAGGAATGTCGTGGTGGTCCGTCAAAATCACCGTCATACCGCGATCGCGAGCATAGGCCACCGGATCCACAGCCGCGATACCGTTATCCACGGTCAAAATCAACCGCACACCGTCGTCGAAAAGCTCATCCACAATGCGCCGATTAATCCCATAGCCATCCTTCATTCGGCTAGGAATGGCGTGGCAAACGTTCGCCCCCATGGTCCGCAGCGCCCGCAGCAACAACGCCGTACTGGTCATCCCGTCAGCATCGTAATCCCCACAAATGCCAATGCGGGTATTCTCGGCGATCGCCTTTTCCAGCAACTCCAAGGTCAACGTCAACGGTTCAAACACGGCAATGGGATTAGGCAACTGCACCAAATCCGGATCCAAAAACACCTGGGCTGCATCCACCGACTCCACCCCGCGATTCACCAGCACCTGAGCCAACAACGGCGACAAACCTGTTTCGTTGGCAATAGCCTCAGTGATCTCTGGAGTAGCGGGGGCGATCGCCCAGCGGCTAGGTCTCATGGCGACAGGGGAAGATAATAAGCGGACAAAAAGGAATAATAGAAAACCGTTACAACTATTCCCGCTGTCCCAATTCTAAGCGAGATTTCCAGAGTGTCCTCGCTCAAATTTTAGAGGGTTTACCCATGCCAGAAGGTCCAGAAATCCGCCGCGCTGCTGATCGTATTGAACGGGCGATCGCCGGTCCCCTTATCGAAGACGTACAATTCGCCTTCGACCACCTCCAATCCTACGAATCAGACCTCATCGGGCAGCGAGTGCTAGAAGTGGAAACCCGAGGCAAAGCCATGCTCACCCACTTCGACAACGGACTCAGCATCTACAGCCACAACCAGCTTTACGGCGTGTGGATGATCCGCAAAA
>JBCCTE010000448.1:0-3267 GCA_039198915.1 Cyanobacteria bacterium P01_D01_bin.73
GGTTTCTGAAGTTTGGCGGTCCCAGGACAATTGCTCTGTAGGATTGAGGGGACGTTGTCTGTGATCACCATGCCCCAAGCTGTCAATCATCCGGGATGGGGGAAAGCCCCCGCTGCTTTGGCAACCCTGGCGGAGAATCCTGTTTTGGCGGCGATCGACATTGGTACGAACTCGATCCATATGGCGGTGGTGCGCATTGACCCCAAGCTACCGTCCTTTGAAATTATTGCTCGCGAAAAGGCGACGGTGCGGCTGGGCGATCGCAACCCAGTGACCGGTGAATTGACTCCCGAGTCCATTGGGCGATCGCTCGCAGCCCTATCCCGATGTCGCGATTTGGCCGCCAGCTTGCAAGTGGAACACACCGTCGCTGTCGCTACTAGCGCCACTCGGGAAGCCCCCAACGGTCGGGAGTTTATCCGCCAAGTGCGTAAGGAATTGGGGCTGCGTATTGATTTAATTGCCGGACCGGAAGAGGCGCGGCGGATTTATTTGGGCGTTTTGTCGGGGCTGGAATTTGAAGGGCGTCCCCATGCGGTTATTGATATCGGCGGCGGCTCCACGGAGTTAATCCTTGGGGACGGTCGCGAGGCGCGCTATCTCAGCAGCACCAAAGTGGGGGCGGTGCGCCTAACCGCCGCTTTTGTAAAGCATGATCCCCCGACGGAAGGGGAATTTATCGCCCTCCAAGGCTATGCCCGAGGCATGTTGGAGCGAGCTGTTGAGGAACTCCATGAGCAGCTCCATACCCACGAGACGATTAAGGATGTCACTCTGGTAGGTACGTCAGGCACCATTGAATGTTTGGCGGAATTCCATGCCCGCAGCACCTTAGGAATGGTGCCGTCGCCGCTGCAAGGTTATACGCTGACCCTAGACGCAGTGCGGGATACGGTAGAGAAGTTGCGATCGCTGACGGTTCAGGAACGGCGCGAGTTGCCGGGGATGAATGAGCGGCGAGCGGAAATTATCGTCGCCGGGGCGGTGATATTGCAGGAGGCGATGGAGCTGCTGAGTCTGGACCGATTGGTGGTGTGCGAGCGGGCGCTACGGGAAGGAATTGTGGTGGATTGGATGTTGTCCCACCGCCTCATTGAGGATCGGCTGCGGTTCCAAAGTTCCATTCGGGAGCGCAGCACGCTGGCACTGGCGAATAAATATCAGGTCAATCTAGCAGCGGCGGAGCATGTAGCCAAGCTGTCGATGATGCTGTTCGATCAGACCCAGGGATTGCTGCACGACTGGGAGGAGGAAGAGCGAGAGCTGCTGTGGACCGCTGCGATTTTGCATGGCTGCGGGCTGCATGTTGGTCATTCCGCCCACCACAAACACGCCTACTATTTAATTCGATACGGCGAGCTATTCGGATTTACGGAAACGGAGGTGGAGGTGATTGCCAACCTTGCCCGCTATCACCGCAAAAGTGCGCCAAAGAAACGCCACGATAGCTATCAGAATTTGGCAGGGAAATCGCGGCGAAAATTAGTGGATGAACTGAGTCCGTTGCTGCGGTTGGCGGTGGCATTAAATCGCCGGCAGTCTCAGGCAATAAGGATGATTCAGTGTCAGGTTTTGGGCGATCGCGATAAGTTCCGCCTGCTAATTTCCCCTGCTAATCCTGATGACTCCTGCGCCTTAGAACAATGGAGCATTGACCTAGAGAAGAAAGTGTTTGAAGAACAGTTTGAAATGCCTTTAGAGTTGGTTGTCGAATAGAAAATGGGCGTTTAATTGACTGATGGCGGCTTTACCAACGTCGCCGTCCGACCCCTGAAATGGCGATAATTGCTAGGGCGATCGCCACCCCTAGCAGCACCCACAATACAATTCCTGGCAAAAAGGTTAGCAACCCCAGCCCCCGCAGTAGCCATACCAGCACAAATCCACCAGACGCCCAGGCGCACCAAATTAGAGCTGGGGATTTTCGGGGCGATCGCATGGACATAGCGGGGTTTCCTTGATTACTTCCTGATGGGTTGTCAGCGCTTTCATTGCTATTGTGGCATCGTTACATAGGTCCTGTTTCTCTCCCAAAACTCCCATGCGCCCTTTGGTTCTGTCCCTGGCAACGATGGCTGCAACTGCGGCGATCGCCCCCGCCACTACGTCAGCTTTTGCATTCGACCCCGAAGATTTACAGCGGTTGAATACTACCGGTCAGTGTCCCGGCTGCGATTTGCGCGATGCGGAAATTCGTAATTTGGACGTGCAAAATGCCGATTTGACTGGGGCGGATTTAACCGGGGCAACCATTGCTAACTCCAGCTTGGTGGGAGCAGATTTTTCTCGGGCGGCGTTGATTAGAGTGACCTTTAACAATGTGGATTTGAGGCGATCGCAATTTTTTCAAACCCGATTGCGCAATGCCAAATTTAGCGGTGTAAATTTTGCCGGGGCAAGCATTCGTGAATCTTGGCTGCGACGCGCGAACTTGGCTGGGGCGGATTGGAGTGAAGTGACCGTTAAGGGATTGGTATTGCGCGAGGCGAATTTATCGGGGGCGAATTTGGCGGGGCTTGACCTGAAAGGCTCGCAGTTTGCTGAAGCCAACTTGACCGGGGCGAATTTGACTGGGGCGATCGCCGTTCGGGCAAATTTTGAAGGCGCAACGTTAGACGGGGCGATCGCGGGGGAAGTGGACTTTACTGGGGCAAGTTTTCAAAATGCCACGGTTCGACGGGCAGATTTTTTTGGGGCTAATCTTTCGGCGGTGAACAGCGACGGCGCAGATTGGACCGGGTCAATGTTAGCCACTAGTAATTTACGGGGCTCTTCCTTTCGTCAGGCAATTTTCCAAGGCGCAAACCTACAGCGGGCGATCGCCACTTCCAGCAATTGGACGGGGGCGGACCTTTCGGGTGGTTCAATCTACCGGGTGAACTTTGGGGCGGGGATATTGCGTTCAATCAATTTGACCGGCGTGGATGCGCAGCAAGCTAACTTCGGCGGAGCGCAACTGGCTAATGCAAATTTCTCCTACGCCAACGTAAGTCGGGCTTACTTTTTCGGTGCCAACCTGGAGGGCGCTGATTTTACCGATGTGGTGGGAGGCGATCGCGCCAGATTTGTCCAGTTTTAGGCGATCGCGTCGCAACAAACCGGTCGCAACAAACGAACGGTCGCATTGCAGCAAGAAGCCCCTCGCCGGTCATGGAAGACATGGCAGAGGGGCTTTAAATATTTGAGCAAACTTGCGGTTTCTGCCTACGCAGCAAACCGTTTTAAACCGTTTCTACAGGCTCCGGCTCCGGTGAACCTTGGGCTTCA
>JBCCTE010000449.1:0-3267 GCA_039198915.1 Cyanobacteria bacterium P01_D01_bin.73
AATATTTGATACGGAGACATGGCAATAAAAATTGCAGTTAGGACCAATCCAGTTACCTAGATTGGTCCTTGCTGGGCGGGGAAATCCCCTATGGAAACCGCTTAGATGCCTGTAAACAATTGGGTCCACGCTTTTTTCCAGATCCCAAATGCTCTACATTTCCAATTTTTTAGAAATGTTAATTTCTAGAGACACTGATTCCCTAGGTGTCGTCGTGAGCAAAACGACGGAATAGGAAGTCTAGAGCGTGGTTACGCAGTTCGTAGTAGCGAGGGTCTTCCATCATGCGATCGCGAGTACGAGGGCGCTCAAAGGGAATTTCCATCACCTCGCCAATGTTAGCGGCAGGACCATTGGTCATCATCACCACGCGATCCGCTAGATAGAGCGCTTCGTCGATATCGTGGGTAATCATCAGCACCGTTAGCTGATGCTCTCGCCAAATTTCCAGCAGCTCATCCTGAAGCTCCTCGCGAGTAATGGGGTCCAGCGCTCCAAAGGGCTCATCCAAGATCAACACCTTGGGGCGAATTGCCAATGCCCGGGCGATCGATACCCGCTGCTTCATACCTCCAGAAATCTGCTCAGGGCTCTTATCCGCTGCCTCCGTCAGCCCCACCATCTCCAAATGCTTTTGAGTGATATCGTCTAGCTCTTTCTTGCTCTTGTCTTTGTAGACGGTTTTTACCGCCAGATAGACGTTGTCGTAGACCGACTTCCAGGGCAGTAGAGCGTAGTTTTGGAACACGACCATGCGGTCCGGTCCTGGCTCTACAATCTTTGACTCCTCCAGGCGAACTTCTCCATCTGTAGGCTCCAAAAATCCCGCCACCATATTTAGCAATGTTGACTTGCCGCAGCCAGAGTGGCCGATGACGCAGACAAATTCTCCCTTCTGAACGTTGAGATCAACACCGTCCAACACCGGGTAAACACCGTTGGGCGTCGGGTAGCTTTTGGAGACGTCGTCAATTTGGAGAAACGCTGTTTCGGGGGGCACGTTGGGGGATTCTTGTGTAGGGTTCGTCAAGGTTTGCATAACACTATCGGCGTCTGGATTGTACTGGGGGATGGGTGCTTAAGGGGGCAGATGCTAAGCCGCTTCGAAGGCCACTGTTGGGCGTGTTGGACCTCTTGGATTTAGACTGCCTCGGTTTTAGGCAGGCTGATGGAGCAGGCAAAGACCTCGTCCATACGAATCTCTTCCACCCGTACATTGCGCTTGATGTTTAGGCTCTCTAAGTAGCTAATGGGATCATTGGGATCGAACACAGTGCCGTCGAAGAACTGGATAGGCAAGCGATCGCGCTCCCCAGAAGGAAGACCCAATCCCTTGGCCGCTTCAGCAAAGGCAGTCGTATCGTTGGTGCGCTCCACAAATTCCACCCAGTTGCGGGGGAAGGGCACCACTTCCCAACGCGCCATTTCCGCCAGGGTCCACAGGGACTGGACAAAATCAGGGCAGTTCGCCTTATTGACGAAGAACTGGTTGTAGGCGACCTCCTCACTGGCTTCTTCGCCCAGTCCGCGCTTGTAGGGATAGGCAAAGCCTGGGGAAATCGACTCCGGCGATGCTCCAACATATTCAGTGCGAGCCAGCAAATCAACAATTTCTTCGCGATTGCGGCGGTCATCACAGTATTCGCAGGCTTCCAACAGGGCAGAAATTAACGCCACGTGGGTCTTGGGATACTTCTGTGCCCAATCTTCTTTGACTCCCAGTACCTTTTCAATGTGGCCAGGGAACAGCTCCAGATCAGTCTTCAGCACAACCCCCAGTCCCTGGGCAACCGCCAGAGAGTTCCAGGGTTCACCTACACAATAGGCGTCAATGTTATTCGCCTTCAGGTTGGCTACCATCTGCGGCGGCGGTACGATCGCCACACTCAAGTCCCAATCGGGATCAATTTCACCCGACGCCAACCAGTAGCGCAGCACCAGGTTATGCATCGATGCCGGATGCACCATAGCAAAGGTGTGAACCTTGTCGGGATCGCGGGCAATATAGTTTTTGAAAGTGGGCAGGTCCGTAATGCCTTGGTCGTACAGTCGCTTGCTCCAGGTGATGGCATTACCATTACGGGACAACACCATGGAAATTTGCGTCGTCACCGGAGTGCGATCGCCCGCCCCCAGGGTCATCGCCAACGGCAAGCCGGCAACCATCTGCGCCGCATCCAGGGTATCGTGGCTGATCCCGTGGGCGATCGCCTTCCAGCTCGGCTTGCGCACCAGGTTAACGCCCGTCAACCCGTGCTTATCAAAAAATCCTTTCTCCTTCGCCACCACCAATGGCGCACAGTCCGTTAGGGGAATAAAGCCCAGCTCCAGATCCACCTTCTCCAAACCAGAAGCATTGGGCACCGAAGCTGCCACCGGTTCCGGCTTCTTGTCCTTACGCTTCTTGGTCCGCTTCTGCTGGTTCAAGAAATACACCATCTCATTACGCAGAGCGTAGTAGCTGGGATGGTTCACCACCTCCATACGCTGGCGGGGGCGGGGAATATCAATGTCCAAAATCTGTCCAATGTGGGCTGACGGTCCCGTGGTCAACATCACCACGCGATCACTCAACAGCAGCGCCTCGTCAACATCGTGGGTCACCATGATGCAGGTTATCTTGCACTCCTCGCAGATCTGCATCAGCTGTTCCTGCAAGCCACCTCGAGTCAGCGCATCCAGCGCCCCAAAGGGCTCATCCAACAGCAAAATTTTGGGTCTAATTGCTAACGCTCGGGCGATCGCCACCCGCTGCTTCATCCCCCCCGAAATCTGAGCCGGAAACTTATCCGCCGCATGAGCCAATCCCACCATCTTGATATGGTGCTCAACCGCCTCCTTCTGCTCCGCCGGCGACAACTCCTTACACGCCGTTGTCACCGCCAGCTCAATATTCTGCCGCACCGTCTTCCAAGGCAACAGCGAATAGTTCTGGAATACCACCATCCGGTCCGGTCCCGGACTGTCCACCTGTCGCCCTTCTAGAACCACGCCCCCCTCAGTGGGTTGGTCAAGCCCCGCCACAATATTCAGCAGCGTCGATTTACCACAGCCAGAGTGCCCAACGAGGGAAATAAACTCCCCTTGCTGCACCTGCAGCGAAATATTTTTCAGCGCGACGTACTGACCACCGCTAGGTAAATCAAACGCACGGTCAACGTGATCAACTTCTAGAAACGAAGGCATAGTGAGGATGCGGCGGCGTAACCGATAGAAATAAACAAAACTCTCAACATTGGCTGATGCAATCCTTGGCGGGGGAAAAAA
>JBCCTE010000450.1:0-3257 GCA_039198915.1 Cyanobacteria bacterium P01_D01_bin.73
AGGCGATCGCCCTTTATCAGGAACAGCAATGGGCAGCTGCGTTGGCGAAGTTCTCAGAGATTAATGTTAAGAATCCAGAGGACCAAGCTGTAACCATGTATATACAAAGGTTAGCTGAATTGTTTCAAACACCTGTGTCCGCTAGCTGGGATGGAGTCTGGCGATTTAAGAAGAAGTAAGCGCGAAGAAATAAGCTCGAGATTACGAGATTAGTCGGTACTTTGAGATAGGCTTCTTCTCCATAAATTTAGCCATAATCACAGGAAAGGGGAGGGGAATTTCCGTGATGATAGGGGCCGCGCTTTTAAGAGTCTTGGTCTTGTGGCTTGCTGTCCCCAGGTTTGATATGTTGCCTTTACTAACCGATCCTTTTTTACAGTTACCAACAGAATCGACTGTAAGTGTTGTTTGGTTTACGGAGTGGGAGGGCGATCGCCATTGGGTTGAGTATGGTGAGAATTTAGATCAGCAAGTTGCGGCTGGGTCTCAGAAAATCACTTTGCGAGAAGACGGGCGATCCTATTGGCCAGATGCACCGGTATTGGAGCCGGGAGAGGCGGTAAAGATTATTGATCGACCGGTGTGGCGACACGAAGCGGTTGTTGTTGGATTGAAGTCGGGCGATCGCATTCCCTATCGTGTAGTTAGCGAGCCCAAATCATCAGAGGGTGTCGGCAATCAACCTACTCAAAGCCGAATCTTTCACTTGTCTCCCCTGCCGGGTTCCCAGAGGAATCTAAAAATCTTGCTGACGTCTGACCATCAAATGATGGCGATGGTGCCGCAAAGTATGCAACATGCGGAGGCGTTGGGACCATTTGATGCGGTGTTCTACGCGGGGGACGTGGTGAACGTCCCAGATCGGGCGTCGGAGTGGTTTGACGATCGCCGAGGAAGATCTTTTTTTCCATGCTTTCAAGGGCGGGCGATCACAGCGGGGTCCGCTGAAAATCAGACAGCTATTGACTTTGACCCCAGAATTGATCGCATGATCCCCAGTCAGGCGAATACCCAATATGCTGGCGGCGAAATTCTACAAAATACGCCTATTTTTCCCTGCATTGGCAATCATGAAGTCATGGGAAATCGTTTTAACAAAGGCGGATTGAGTGAACAATTCAGTGATCCAGTTCCTGTCGAAATAGCAACGGGAAGTACACACGATCAACCTTGGATAGATCGGGAATTAAGGCAGGTTCAAGATAATCTAAAACGGGTTGGCGATCGCCCCTTTAATACTGATGCTTACGAATCTATTTTTACACTGCCAAAAGATAGCCCCGGTGGAAAGCGGTACTACGCCGTAACCTTTGGCTCTATTCGTTTGATTTCCCTTGAAATTACCAATGTTTGGCGTTGGTATCGCATGGACGACGATGTTAGGGGGCGCTACCGGGAAAGAGCTGAAGATTTTGATAATCCCCAGCGGTGGGGCGGTGGACAAATTATCTTTGAGTCCATTGAGAAGGGAAGTGTGCAATATCAATGGCTTCTAGAACAGCTGGAGCATCCTGACTTTAAGTCGGCTAAATATCGCATCGTAATGTTTCACCATCCACCCCATTCCTTAGGGCGAAATATTGTTCCTCCCTACGTCAATCCTTTGCAGCAAATTCAGCGAGATGCAGACGGCAGTATTGTTTCAATTCGCTATCAATACGAGCGATCCAAGGATTTTCTGATGACTAATGTGGTTCCGCTGTTAGAAAAGGCAGGCGTCCATTTGGCGTACTACGGTCACTGTCATATTTGGAATCGATTTGAGCAGGAAACTGAGGGTGGAACGCTACATTTTTTGGAGTCATCTCACGCTGGGAGTCCCCACGGAGTTGCCTGGGGCGATCGCTCCCGCAGTATTCCTGATGATCTTAAGGACGATCCTAACTACATTGCCGTTGGTAATCCCAATGGTTTGCCTCCGATTACCCCGACTATTGCACCACTTTTAAACCCTGAAACTCAGGAGCCATTGCCCTACATTGCCCATGATGGTGTGGGCGTCTTTTCTGTGCTGGATACGGGCACTGGAGAAGTGAGTAGTTATCGGTTTGAGTCAGGGCGATCGCCAATCAAGTTCGACATTTTTAAGATTGGATAAAACTTGTATAGGGATGCACAATTTCCCATGAGAAATTCTCTAGCGGAGAAGCTGAGTTAGGGCATTCTTGGCGTTGGAATACTTATAGGAAAAACCTGTTTCTAACGTTCGTTTTGGAATAACTTCCTGTCCTTCCAAAACAACGGCGGCAGCATCTCCCAACAATGCCTCAAGAGCAAAATTTGGGACCGGCAGCCATGAAGGACGTCCCATAACCTGTCCTAAAATATTGCAGAATTCCGTCATTCGTACCGGCTTGGGAGCCGTGCCGTTGTAAATCCCCTTGTACTGTTCGTTAGTCAGCGACTGGAAAATTAGTTCGACCAAGTCATCAATATGGATCCACGAAAACCATTGGCGACCGCTGCCTAAAGGTCCACCAGCAAATAATCTGAAGGGCATCAATAACTTCTCCAGAGCGCCGCCGCCCTGCCCTAAAACAATTCCCGTTCTAACAATAACGAGTCGGGTGTCGTCGCTGACAGCTTGGGCAGCCGCTTCCCACTTTTTACAAACTGCTGCTAGAAAGTCATTTCCGGCGGAGCTATTTTCATCAAACGTAGCGCTTTCACTAGTACCGTAGTAGCCCACCGCCGACGAATTAACTAACACCTTGGGGCGCTGTTTTGCCTGGGCGATCGCCTCAACAATCTTCTCAGTTCCAGCTTGGCGGCTATCTAAAATCTCCTGCTTTCTGGTGGGAGTCCAACGACTTTCCGCAATAGGAGCGCCTGCTAGGTTTACTACGCCACCGCAGCCGTCGATCGCCCCTTGCCAATCCCCCGATGCCAGCGGCGTGTAGGTGACAATTTCACATTGGGGAAATAGCCCCGCCGGGAATAAACGACGGGCGCGATCGCCATTTCGATGTCTTCTTGCTCGACCGACGCATAGCCAACCGATGATTTCATACTTTTCAAACGGAACCCCACTCCGTAAATCGCAGTTCCTTGTCGGGGGCGAACAAGTCTGATATCGGCGTCGACCGCCAGTCCCACGTCGTAGCTTCGTGGACGTCGAGCGTGGAGCGCGTGTGTGCCCCGGCGAGGTCCCGCGCGAGAGTGCCGAGTGATGTCGTTCTCAAGTCGAGGTCGTCCGCGAAGAAGCGCGCCGCCAAGTGGTCGGTGAAGCGATCCGAGAGAGCCACACCGACGTTGGG
>JBCCTE010000451.1:0-3252 GCA_039198915.1 Cyanobacteria bacterium P01_D01_bin.73
CAAATTTCGGCGACGACGGTGACTCTGCTGACGTTTATGGGGGTGCTGTCGTCCATTTCCTGGCAGCTGACCCTGTTGGCGATCGCCTTTGGGGGCGTGGTGGTAGTGGCGAATCGCTGGTTTTCGCTGACGGCGAGGGCCCTGGGGCGACAGGCAATTTTGCTGGGGCGGCAATATACCAGTCAGCTGGTGGAAACCATTGGTGGGATTCGGCTAATTAAAAGCACCAGTAATGAGCCTGAGGAGTTTGAGCGGTTGACGGGGACAATTTTGCAAAAGCAGCGGGTGGAGTTGCGGTCCCAAGGATTTCGGTCGGTGGTGGCATCGGTCAACGAGCTGATGGTGGTGGTGGCGTTGGTGTCCATTGTGGTGATTGGGCAGTGGATTTTTGCCAATCAAACGGAAGTGTATGCGGCGATCTTGCTCACTTACTTATTTTTACTGTCCCGGGTACTGGGGATGGTGACTACCTTGGGCAAGGCGCTTAATAATTTGGCGCTATGTACGGCGGCGGTGAATGCCCTGGTTAGTTTGCTGCGTACGGACAATAAACACCAGGTACCTAACGGTTCGGTGCCCTATCGTCCTCTGGAAGATGCCATTCAGTTTGTTGATGTGAGCTTCCACTATCCCACCCAGAAAAAGCGCAAAACTCTGCAAAAGGTGAACTTGACCATTGCCAAGGGGCAGACGGTGGCGCTGGTGGGCACGTCGGGGGCAGGCAAAACCACAATGACTGACCTGATTACTCGCTTTTACGATCCGGTGAAGGGAAAAATTTTGCTGGACGGACATGATTTGCGGGATTTAGATTTGCCGTCCCTGCATCGGGCTATGGGCATTGTTAGTCAGGATACGTTTTTGTTTAATGATACGGTTCGGAACAATATTGCTTACGCCTGGAGCGGGGCAACGGACCAGGCGGTGCGGGAGGCGGCGCAGCGGGCCAATGCGGATGAGTTTATTAATGAGCTGCCGGACAAGTACGAAACGGTGTTGGGCGATCGCGGGGTGCGCCTGTCAGGGGGGCAACAGCAACGTATTGCGATCGCCCGGGCTTTGCTGCGGGACCCGGATATTTTGATTTTGGATGAAGCCACCAGCGCTTTGGATACGGTGTCGGAGCGCATGGTGCAGGAGGCGCTAACAGAGCTAAGTCGCGGGCGCACAGTGTTGGTGATTGCCCACCGCTTATCTACGGTGCAAAGTGCCGACCAAATTGTGGTGATGGAAAAGGGCACAATTGCGGAGCAGGGCACCCATAGTGAGCTGCTGGCGTTAAACGGTAAGTACGCTCGCCTTTACACGATGCAGTTTAGCGATAGCGCTACTCCCACGGCGATTCACTGTGAAAATGTGCTGGAGCAGGTGGTGCTTCAGGAGGCTTTTGCTCAAATGTCTCGTTGGCGGGCGATCGCCGGCGTGTCAGAGCCGCAGAGTAATGGCGCAAAAAACGGCGCAGCGCTGGGTAAAGCTTCGAAGAAAAAAAGCAAACAGTCTTCGGAGGAGGAGCGAAAAGAAGAGAAAAATAACGGGCACAAAAACGATGCAGCCCCTGCGGGCTCTGACGAGAACGCCCTAGGGAAACCCGACTTTAATCTGATTGGGACAGAGAAGGATTTACCTCCCGATGAGCTCAAGGCAATCGCCCGGGCAGTGGTGCGCAGCGTTGATGTGAGCAGCATTATGGCCTACACCTTAAATCAGTTGCCAGCTCTCTATGCCACTAGCCGCGAGGGCGTTAAGTTTCAGCAGCAGCGCATTGATCAGGAGCTACGGGAAACGATTCGGGAACAGGTGGCGGAGGCCATTGAGCACCATCGTGCCAACCCGGATTTCGAGGTGGAGCGCCAAAAGCTAGCCACCATCGGGCCAGTGGGAAAAGGCGTAGGGGGTTCAGTGCTTGAACGGCTGTCCTATGAAGTGCGAACCCACCTAAACACGCTGATTGGCGTTCTAACGCTGCTATCGGATGACTTGGCGGACCGTAAGGAACGTCAAGAGCTATTGCAGGAAGCCTACGGGGCATCGATGCAGATTTTAACGGTGTCAGAGCTGCTGCGGGAAACCCTTAAGCGTCGTCAGCTAACCCTGGACGGAAATGGCGCATTGACCAGCATGTTGTCTCCCGGTCAGCGAAAAACCATTGTGGGCGAAAATATGCGGCGGGTGGAGACCGTGGGGCGGCTGGTAGATAAATTGACCCAGGGGCTAGAGCGACTAACGGACCAACTTTTAGATGACCTGTTGCGGCGATCGCCTGGCATTTCTCGCCGACTGATGGACAATGCGATGGATACCTTGGTTATTTCTCCCGAAACGCCCCTATTCCAAGAAATCTACAGCGATGTAACGGCGCTGCTGAACCAAATTGAGCACCTAGAAAAGTCAACGATTGAGGTGTAGAGCTAGGAAGGTTGAGGCACACTGTGGACGACGAGCTAATTTCAATTATTATCCCGGTCTTTAATGGGGCGAATACCCTGGCGGAAACGGTGGCGTCCCTGCGGGCACAGACGGATCAGCATTGGGAAGCGGTTATTGTTAACGATGGCTCGACAGATAATACCGAGGGAATTGCCCAGAACTTGGCGCGCCAGGATCAACGGATACGGGTGATTTTTCAGGAGAATGCGGGACAGGCGATCGCCCGCAACCATGGGTTAAAAACAGCACGGGGCTCCTTTATCGGATTCCTTGATGCAGATGATTGGTGGACAGGGGATAAGCTGGCAGATCAGCGACAGGCGCTGCGGGACAATCCCCAAGCGGGCTTTGTCTATAGCTGGACAGACTACGTAGATGATCGCAATCAACTGCTGCACCCGGGCTTTCATAGGGGTCCCAGCGGGCAGATTTTTTTGGATTTGCTTGCCAATAATTTTATTGAAAATGGATCCAATCCTCTGGTGCGGCGATCGGCCCTAGAGGCGGTGGGGGGCTTTGAGTCCAGCTATATTCCGGCGGAGGATTGGGATCTATGGCTAAAGCTAGCGGCAAACTTTGAGGGGATCGCCGTTGCCAAACCCCAAATTCGATATCGCGTTTCCGCCACCTCTTCCTCTGCCAGTTTGCATCGATTAGAAAAGGCCTGTGTGCGGGTGTTGGATCGCCATATTGACACTGCCCCCTCCCAATTCGCCGTTGAAGCTAGGGCATTGAAACGCCCCGCTAAAGCTAGATTTTACAAAGGACTTGCCTGTAAAGCGTTAACCGCAGGGGCACCCAATCGTCAGCGAGGGTTAAATTCTG
>JBCCTE010000452.1:0-3249 GCA_039198915.1 Cyanobacteria bacterium P01_D01_bin.73
CGCCGGAATGCGGAACACCGGTTGATCTATCCCGCAAGTTTGAAGGGGGAGATTCCCCTCACCCGCGCCCAAAAAACGGCACCCCAGGCATATCTGGGGTGCCGTTTCTGACTAATAATCAGCGGTGTCAATCAAATGGTGTTAATCAAACCACTGCGGACCGTCTACGCCAGCAAACTGCGCAGCATCCAAGCCGATTTTTCATGGATTTGCATCCGCTGGGTCAACAGGTCAGCGCTAGGCTCATCGTTGGCCTCCTCCACCGTCGGGAAGATCTCGCGGGCCGTACGTACCACCGCTTCATTACCTTCCACCAACAGCGTCAGCATTTCTTCAGCGCTGGGCACCCCTTTCGTTTCTTCGATAGAGGTTAACTCCGCATATTCCCCGTAAGTACCCGGTGCCGGATAACCCAGAACCCGGATACGCTCGGCGATCATATCCACCGCCAACCACAGTTCGTTATATTGCTCCTCAAACATAAGGTGCAGGGTCTGGAACATCGGTCCAGTGACATTCCAATGGAAATTATGGGTTTTGAGATACAGGGTGTAAGTATCCGCCAACAGACGGGCAAGACCCTTAGCGATCGCCTCACGATCCGCAGACTCAATACCAATTTTGATTTCGGGAGCAGCCATAAGATAAACACCTCAATTCATCGAGTAATTACAGTCCAGCGGTCAAAACAGCCGGTCCAGGGACACAGCGTATGGTTAGGGGGCGACCCACACAGGCATCGCCGCAGAGTCAGTCAAGTTCCCTCCTCGAGAGAGCCTTAAGCCAAATGATGTCGCAATACAGAGCGCGGCGCGCGGCGCACTCGACACAGAATCGTAGGATGCCCCAGCCGTTGACAGGCTTCATAGCGGTGACACCCAGAGAACCCGTAATACTGTCCCTCCACCTCCAATACATCAATAGGTTCCCGCAACCCCTCCGCCGCGATGGACACCATCAACGCTTGCACCTTATCTGGCTCTGTAGCCCGGGGTAAAGGACGACGAATATTGGCGAGGGGAAGCGAAATAACGCGCATAGGCAAACACTGTTATGGGCGAAATGGAGGACAGGAGACAAACCGGTTTTATCAAGAAACGGCTCATCCAACACGGTCAATCTAGCCTTTCAATCCAACGCTGCGCTCCGACCTTGTCCGATGGACCTCTAAATCATAATCATTCTGACTTGGGGGTTCAACGGCGGAGATTTCACCGACATCAGTTCGGCGATCGCGAGTGACTAGCCCCCGAAAAAGCGATAGGGTACACCCCCAGGATCGCGAGCCATCCCCCAGAATATTTCCTTCAGGAAACATCGGTCAGGCACAGATTGTTCGACAATAACCCTGCGATCGCGTTGCAATGGTTAACGTCGCAATTGCTGCGTCCATTCATCTCATCCCCAACCGAAGGAGCCCCCATGAACAGCGTCGAAATTTATATCTGGACCACCTGTCCGTTCTGCATTCGGGCCAAGCGCCTACTAGACAGCAAAAATGTGGACTACACCGAATACGTCCTAGACGGTGACGAGGTTGGACGGGCAGCCATGGCGGAACGATCCAATGGCCGGCGATCGCTCCCCCAGATTTTTATCGGCGATCGCCACATTGGCGGCTGTGACGATCTCCATGCCCTAGACTCCGCAGGGGAACTCGACCCCCTCCTCGCAGCAGTCTCCTAATCCCCCTAACGCCCTGACCGCTCAACCAAATATCTAGCCAGAAATTTCGTGAATCTGGTCAGGGCGCTTCACCGGCAGAGGAGTCCTTAGAGCTTAACCAGGACAGCCAAACTAGAACGACACCGAGCTAGGACAACATCGAGCTAGGACGACACCGATTTCTCGAACGCCTCGCGGGACTCAAAGATTTCAAACACCCGGTCCATACTGGTCAGCTCGAACAACATTTTGACCTGCTCATTCACCGAGCAAACAAACATTTTTCCACCGGCAGACCGAACCGTCTTCATCGCCAACACCAAAGCCCCCAAACCGGAACTGTCCATAAAGGTCACATCTTTAAAATCAACCAGGACAATCTCAGCATCATTATTAACTTCCTGGGAAACCTCCTCACGAAAGCCCGAGGCTTGGGTTCCGTCCAAAATTCCCTTAGGGCAAACGACATGTACCTTGGCTGACATAGCTGTGAATTAATAGCTGTGAATGGATAGAAAGGATATGCGCTCGATGGCTGTGCGCTTGCGCTCACTGTAACCGACTAACACCGACGGCCACCGACCAGTACCGACTACCATCGACTAACGCCAATGGCAGGGGATACCTCAGGGAGTGTCCAATGCCGCAGTTAAATGCTTGCAATAGTCTAACAAGCCACCGTAAGGGCAATCTTTCCGGACAAATCTCGGATAAATTCCGCACAAATCCTAAACAAAAACCGGTCCCACAATCGATAAATTCCCCCCCAGCTCCGCAGAATCAAAATCCGATATCAGGGGATCGCGATCGCTTGTGTGGATCATGAGTTTCACACCAGACCACGATGCTAGGATGGAATACGCCGGCAGCGCTATTCAATTTTCGATCAGTGCGCCGCGACCCGTTGCTAAGTGCAGTGTGACTCATCCAGAAATCAATGGTTCAATCCCCCAGTCTTGCCGTAGCTCAACAGAAAGTATCTCGGCTCGAAGGCATCAAAGAAGACAGTCAGTTTCTCCTGGAGCCGGTCGCTTCAGAGCTATTGCAGGATACGGATCACTTTTCCCAACAGGCGCTCCAGATCCTCAAATTCCATGGCTCCTATCAGCAATCCAATCGGGATGACCTGAAGCAGAGGCGTGGAAAGAGCTACCAGATGATGTTGCGGACCCGCAACCCTGGGGGCTTTATTCCCCCCCAGTTATATCTCGCCCTGGACAGCATGGCGGATGAGTATGGGATTGGGGATCTGCGGGCAACAACGCGCCAGGGCTTTCAACTCCACGGCATCCTAAAGAAAAACCTGAAGACGGTAATCGCCAACATCGTCAACAACATGGGTTCCACCCTGGGCGCCTGTGGAGATTTAAACCGGAATGTGATGGCACCGCCGGCCCCCTATCGCGATCGCCCGGAATATCAATACGCCCGCACCTACGCCAACAACATTGCGGACCTGCTGACCCCCCAAACGGGAGCCTATTACGAGATTTGGCTCGACGGTGAAAAGGCCGTTAGTGCCCAGGAAGATCCGGCAGTTGTGGCCGCCCGGCAGGGCAGCACCGCGACCCTAGCGGCCAAGGA
>JBCCTE010000453.1:0-3224 GCA_039198915.1 Cyanobacteria bacterium P01_D01_bin.73
CGCCCTAGTTCAAGAAGCCAAACGTTTTACCCTCAGTTATCTACAAAGTCATAGCCCGAAAACTACATAGAAGAAGATACTCAATAGACCTCTTGCGTGAATCCTCGCCCTCACCCTAAATACCTCTCCCTGGGGGAGAGGGACTTCAGAAAAATCGAATTTTGTCCTGTTTTGCTCCCCTTCTCCCCAGGGAAAAGGGGCTGGGGGATGAGGGCTTCCAGAGATTATTCATTCGTGCAAGAGGTCTAATGCCTATTGTCTCCATCAACTACTTGCACTCTGGCTAATGCGCATCCACATAGGCAACTGCACTTCTCCCCCAGACTGAATCCGCTCGATCGCTGCCTGTATTTCCACCTGCACATCAAACTCAGCCTCAGTCTCCAGCGCCTGCATCAGCGGCTCCACTGCGGTTTCATCCCCCAGCTCCGTTAGAAATCGACTGGCTCGCCATCGCACCAAACTGGAACCATCTTGCAGGGATGCAATCATCGCCTTACCTGCTTGAGGATCGCCCAAATCACTCAGCGCATCTCCCGCTGTACGCCGAACGATCGCCGAGCGATCGCCATGCAACATCTCACACAGTGGCGCGATCGCCTCAGCGCATTCACTGGAACCCAATAGCGCCGCTGCCCAACGCCGAATCGCCACCTTCTCGTCCTTAAGCAAAGTCACGACAGTGGCAAAGTTATCGTCATCCACCTCAACTTCCTGCACCGCTTTTAAACGACGCTTCCAATCAGAATGCTGTAGATCCGCTGATAATTTCTGTTGGGACAATGCCGATGTGGAGTTTCCTTTCGCCTGCGCAGAATCAATGGACCGCTGCTCAAGCTGAATTAAATCCTGCTCACTGATTAGCGCCACCAGCTCATCGGCGACCTGTTGGGCGATCTCCGCTGCGTCACCAAACTGCGGTTGATACGGTGCCCAACGCCGCTCCTCCACGTAATCCGCCCCCGTCGCCGCGATCGCCCGCTGCAGTGCCTGGGAAAATCGCTCCGGCAACGCCACCCGAGATTGTTCCCCCGATCCCGCCGTTGCCTTCACCTGCACCGGGATTTCCCGAAACATCTGCACCGCCACTTCCACCTGCCCAAAGTTTTGCGTCGGCGCGGCTGTTTTAGGATCCTTACTTTGCTCGGATGCGGTGATGCTTTGGGCGAGGGTTGGATCGGCGGCATCGGATAGACCAATCAAGTTGCCCGCTGCCGTTAGAATCGGTTGCCAGTTTACGTTGCCTCGGCGGGTCAGGGTAATAAAATCGCCCATGATAAAAACGGATTTCACCCCCGCGATCGCCATTAACTTTTGGGCAAAGGCTGGTGCTTCGGGAGGGGCGCTATCTGCCGCTTCGCCACGTTTTTGGTTGAGGGTAATTGCTTTAGCGCTCACCGGGGAATCCAGGTTGAGCTTCATGCAATTTGGGCTGGGGGTGGTTTCAATTGAACGCAGTTTCATCAGGTTTTGATTCGATGCGACGACGGCAAACAAAGCTTGAACTTAGGCTTCCATACTCAGATTCTAAATCTCAGATTCTATCGGCGAGGCAGCGCCCCCTAATCGCTACGACATTCCACGATCGCATCGTTGCGGTATGCGCGGGATAGGAAAAATATCAGCTTATCTATGGTCTCCTGACCACGGCGATCTGCCACCTGTTGGCGCAGTTCAATCAACTCATGCACCAGGTCATTGCACTCTGATGGGCTGATCTTTGGGTCATCAAACCATTGCGATCGCAACCAGGAAATGCTGTGGAATTGTCCCGTTTCATAGGCTTGATCAAACACCCATTCCTCGTAGTACTCCACGGTGTGATGCAATTCGCCGCAGTATAGGTCAAGTCCCATAGGATGCTCCTCCTAAGTTTTTGCCTAATTCTTCGGTATGGGTTCAAAATTTTATCGCTCGCCTTTTTGAATCACACCCAGCATAATTTCCAGCAAAGTGTTCAGATCTCCGGGGATACTGTATCGCTTTGGATCTTGAGTAATAACTCGACCTTGGCGATCAAAGGTGCCAAACTGCCAGTCTTCCCCAGTTGTCACAACGCCATAGAGATAGGGCGTTTCCGATTTTGTCCAGCGGTCAAGGGCAATTAGCTCCACTGCTAACTGGGTAAATCCCCGTGCCAGATCAGATTGCTTTGCTTCGATAATTGCCAGGTTGTAGCTCGGGTCGCGGGGCTGGGGGCTTGCAATGTAATAGTCTAGAACTCCCCGTAGATGCTCGCCCACATCGATCGCGTACTCCATATAAATTCGGCGATCGCCCACATCCGCAACCTCAAATAAAATTGGCGCGATCAGGGCTTCCCGACGAGCGGTTTCGTTAATCAGTTCAATGCGATCGCGGTTCCGTTGCAGTTGGCGCTGAAGGGGCTCGATGTTGTGAGGGTAGACGTGTCTCGGAAGATCGAGCGATTGACGCTGAAGGGTACAGTCAAATTCGAGAAGAATTTCAGCCAGAGGGAAAGGGAGATCAAAATATTGACTGAAAGTTTTTGGCTGACCGGCTTGAAGGATACGAGCGGGAGTCATTGAATTGGCATCCTCTTCAACAAATGGCTACCTTGATCCTAATTCTCAATGCCTCCAAAAATTCTGTCTGAGAAATCAGTTGGGGGCGATCGCCACCCCATCACCCATCAAAAAATCTGGAAAGCGTCCCTATTCCAAACATTCAAAGCCCAGTCCATTCTTGAGCTTTTCACATCAAGTCCAATCACTAGCGCCTTCAGAAATAGCCCTGTCCATATCCTCAAAGGAGGCGCGTTGCATACCGGGACGATGCAGAATGCCCGAAAGGGTTTCAACCGTCACATCCAGGGAAAAAATCTTGACTTGCCCGTCCTCGCCAATGACAAATTCGATGCGACTGCCACTTACCAGCTTGAGATGCTCTCGAATCTCTGCGGGTAATGTGATTTGTCCGTTGTCAGTTACCGTGGTTGTCAGCATAGCTGGGATGGCGAAAAGTGGCTCACTGTAATCATTCTAGTAAAGCCCAAAAAGGGCTGATCGCTTCGGCTCCTGACTCTATTAATGAAAGATGCACCCCTCCAACTCAGCATAAATATTCATCCCTTTAGAAATAACCTCAGACAAATTAAGTTTAAATTTTTCAGCACTAATGCTCGTTTTAATTCCACAGTAATTTTTAATTCTTCCTGTTTCATCTTTGATATTCTGATTGACTATATCATTCACATAGTCGTC
>JBCCTE010000454.1:0-3221 GCA_039198915.1 Cyanobacteria bacterium P01_D01_bin.73
AATCTACAAAGCCCAGGGAATTCAACCAGCCATCAACGGTGCCTCCCTGGAGCCCATTCCAAGACCAGTGACCAAATACGGGGTAGATTAGCCCCGAAATTACGGCGGACAGGACCACATAGGCATAAAAGTGTACCCGTTCGGCGATCGCCCCCGACACGATGGTGACTGCCGTGCCACAAAAGACCGCCTGGAACAGAAAGAAAATCATCTGATCCGTATCTAAATTCGAAGGCCACTGTGCCCAGCTAGTCCACCACCCATTAGCGGTGGCGCCAAACATCAAGCCATAACCCACCACCCAAAACAGCACAACGGAAACAGCGAAATCTGTGATGTTTTTCAGGGCAACATTAATGCTATTCTTCCGGCGTGTTGCCCCTGCTTCGAGACATAAAAAGCCTGCCTGCATCAAAAAAACTAGGATCGAGCAACCTATGATCCATAGTCGGTTAATCAGAACCTGTTCCATCGCTCTCTAATAACGGGTAAAAGGGTATTAAGAATAGACTGTTTAAAGAGGTAGTCAATAGCACCCTGTTGGCACTGAATAGATCTGAAACTGGGTGATTCGACGGCTCAGATCCTGTCATCAGTTACATCCCAAAGGCTTTACCCATAAGGAAACAAAGCAGTGACCCAACGAAACGTGGGTCAAAAGCAATTAATCCGTAGCTTCAGACTTTTGTGCCCCTAGCGTAAAAATGCACTAAATCTGAAACTACTATTCGTTAATTTAAGCCAGTATCGTATTTGCAAATGTATACGCGGCTTCATCTTTTGTCTGATGCAGAATTTGCATCTAAAATCTCAATCCATTCTAATGGTCTTACCCCTTTCTGAATAAGGGATTGCGGCGAATAAAGAGGGTACAATATAAAAGATTTAAATAGATCTTATTAGCTGAACTAATCATTAAGCTTAGGTTGAGGTAGTGCGGTACATTGACGGGGCTAGCCGGTAGCCTTTTACTGATTACTAATCACGCCCTAGCTTCGGGAGGACTGATCGCCGTGGATGCTCGCTATAACCCCAATGCTGTTGATGCCAAGTGGCAAAAGATCTGGGCGGAGCAGAATGCCGATCTGACTTCTGAGGACGCTAGCAAGCCGAAGTTTTATGCCCTATCTATGTTCCCCTACCCGTCAGGGAATCTGCACATGGGGCACGTGCGCAACTACACGATTACCGACGCGATCGCTCGAGTGAAGCGAATGCAAGGCTATCGGGTGCTGCATCCTATGGGATGGGACGCCTTTGGTTTGCCGGCGGAAAATGCGGCGATCGACCGGGACATTCATCCGGCGGAGTGGACGGAGAGCAATATTGAGCAGATGAAAACCCAGTTGGGGGCGCTGGGGTTGTCCTACGACTGGGATCGGGAGGTGGCAACGTGCCGTCCCGACTATTACAAGTGGACCCAGTGGATTTTTCAGCAGTTTTTGGAAGCGGGGCTGGCTTACCAGAAGGAAGCAACGGTGAATTGGGATCCCGTTGACCAGACGGTGTTAGCCAACGAGCAGGTGGATAGTGAAGGGCGATCGTGGCGGTCCGGGGCTCTGGTGGAGCGTCGCCAATTGCGCCAATGGTTCTTCAAAATTACTGACTACGCCGAGCAGCTTTTGCAGGATTTGGACACGCTGGATGGTTGGCCGGAGCGGGTTAAGACCATGCAGGCGAACTGGATTGGTAAGTCCACGGGGGCCTATTTGGAGTTCCCCATCGTGGGTAACCCGGCGCTGGAGGGGCAGAAGATCGCGGTGTTTACCACTCGCCCAGATACGGTTTATGGGGTGACCTACGTGGTGTTGGCTCCAGAACATCCGTTGACGGCGCAGGTGACTACGGGCGATCGCCAATCAGCAGTGGACGCTTTTGTGGAAGAGGTAGGCAAGGAAAGCGAAATTGATCGCACTGCCGAGGACCGCCCCAAACGCGGAATTCCCACCGGCGGCGTGGCGCTCAATCCCTTTACCGGCGAAGAAATTCCCATTTGGATTGCCGACTACGTTCTATTTGAGTATGGCACCGGCGCAGTGATGGGCGTTCCCACCCACGACCAGCGAGATTTCCAATTTGCCAAGAAGAATGACCTGCCTTTGAAAGTGGTTATTGCTGCGGACAAAGACGCCAGCACTGACCCTGCTGAGATGACAGAGGCTTACACCGATGCAGGAGTACTAGTAAATTCCGGTGAATTCAATGGCTTACAGTCTGGGAAAGGCAAAACGAAAATCATTGAGTACGCCGAGGAAAAGGGATACGGTCGCGCCAAGGTGCAGTATCGCCTGCGGGATTGGTTGATTTCTCGCCAGCGTTATTGGGGCGTGCCCATCCCGGTGATCCACTGTCCCAGCTGTGGTGCGGTGCCGGTTCCTAAAGATGAGCTGCCCGTTGAGCTGCCCAGCAATGTTGAATTTTCCGGTCGCGGTCCGTCGCCTTTGGCTCAGCTGGAGGATTGGATTAATGCGCCCTGCCCCAACTGCAATGAGCCGGGTAAGCGCGAGACCGACACCATGGATACGTTCATCGATTCCTCCTGGTATTTCCTGCGGTATCCCGATGCCAACAATGCAGACGCTGCCTTTGAGCCTGAGAAAACCAACGACTGGGCTCCGGTGGATCAGTACGTGGGTGGTATTGAGCACGCCATTTTGCACCTGCTGTACTCGCGGTTCTTTACTAAGGTCCTGCGCGATCGCGGCTTAATAAATTTCGGCGAACCCTTTAAGCAACTGCTAACCCAAGGCATGGTGGAATCCATGGCTTACAAGAATATCGAGACGGGCAAATACGTTGCTCCTGCCGATGTGGATTTAAGCGACCCCGATGCGCCGAAGGAAGCGGCTACGGGGGCAGCGCTCCAGCCGGTGTTCGAGAAAATGTCCAAGTCGAAGTACAACGGCGTGGACCCCGGTGCCGTACTAGATAAGTACGGTGCGGATACGGCGCGGATGTTTATTCTGTTCAAAGCTCCGCCGGAGAAAGGTTTGGAGTGGGATGATGCGGACGTTGAAGGGCAGTTTCGCTTTTTGAATCGCGTATGGCGGCTGGTGGGTGGCTATCTGGAAGCGAAGGATGGTGACGCTCAGAAAGTGGATGAGAAGGCGGAGAAAGAATTACGCCGAGCGATCCACACCGCTATTAAAGAAATTAGTGAAGATTTAGACGGTGATTATCAATTCAATACCGCTATTTCTGAGCTAATGAAGCTGAGTAAT
>JBCCTE010000455.1:0-3219 GCA_039198915.1 Cyanobacteria bacterium P01_D01_bin.73
ATAAACCCACCAATGATTTGCAGCACCATCGCCTGGAACTGGGTTGCTGCCTTACTCAGGATTTCAACCGGATCCAGCGATCGCCGATAAACGGTCTTACCATTAGGCGCAAGCTGAACACCAATCCGCCCAACGCCCTCTTCGTCAGGAGCCGGTGTCACATCCACATCAAAAACGCGATCGCCGCGCTTCAGTGTGATGGGAAGAGACACATTGGAACTCCCTTGAATGCGGGTCATTAGTAGCTCAAGGCTTTCATCGTCTGCACCCAGCTCAATGCCATCCACTGCAACGATGGTGTCTCCTGCGCGCACGCCCGCCTGACCTGCCGGATTATCTGGCGACAGAATCTGCGGCACCACGACTCCTGGCTCGTAGGCGAAGGAATCGGGAATCCCCAACCCGGCGTACTGGGTGACCAAAATCATGTAGGCAAATATCAGATTGGCGATGACCCCCGCCGAAATGACGATCGCCCGGTCAGCAATGGGACGATTCTTCAGCAGATTGGGATCATCGGGATCGATATTGCTATCGGGATCATCATCAGGAAATCCCACAAAACCACCCAGAGGAATCGCGCGAAAGGAATATTCCGTTTGGCTGCCTTGATAGCGCCAAATGACGGGACCAAATCCGATCGCAAATTTTGTCGCATAAATGCCCTGAAGCCGTGCCGCTAAAAAGTGCCCCAGCTCGTGAATAAACACCAGGGACAGCAAAACGGCGATCGCAACAAAAACGGACATAAGCCAGGAAAACTAGGTCAAGAAAGGGGCAGACGTGAAGAACCGTTACGCCTTCAGCACGTAACACTGGCTTACCAGTATAGGTGTTTCTTCTGAATTCCTGGAAAGTGAACATCAGACTTCCAGGCGACCGAGCGCTTCTCTCTTTCCGAGGTTTTCGCTAAAGACGGATGAACTACCCCGCCGCAAGCAGAAGGGTAGTTTATTCAGCAAACTTGGTGGGTTGTTTTATCGCACTAGCTCGACACTTTCATGGCGCGGGCTAGCTCAGCGGCAACCTCGGGGCGAGAGAATTCCGGCGGTGGGGTTTCACCCTTGCGCAACAGGGCGCGGACCTTCGTGCCCGACAGGTGAATGCGCTCTTCTGGCTTGCTGGGGCTGGTCTTGCTGGTAGCCATGCCAGAGGTGCGGGTGCAGTAGAAGGCATGCTCAAATTTCAGCGGCGTAATGCCCAGTTCGCCCGGCTCGAATTCATCAAACAACTTCTGGGCATCATAGGTGCCATAGTAATCGCCGACGCCTGCGTGGTCGCGACCCACAATAAAGTGAGTGCAGCCGTAGTTTTTGCGGATTAAGGCGTGGAAAATTGCCTCGCGGGGACCGGCGTAGCGCATTGCGCAGGGGTTGATGGCTAGGATGACGCGATCGCTAGGAAAATAATGCTCCATCATGATTTCGTAGCAATTCATCCGTACTTCCGCCGGAATATCATCGCTCTTGGTCACGCCCACCAACGGGTGCAGGAATAGACCCTCGGTAATTTCCAAAGCGCACTTGATAATGTACTCGTGAGCGCGGTGGATGGGATTACGGGTTTGGAAGGCGACGATGCGCTGCCAACCCTTTTCGCGAAATGCCTTGCGGGACTCAGCGGGGTCGATTTGGTAAGCGGGGAAGCGAGCGTCAGTGCCGCGCTCCAGCAGCCAAACGGGACCACCTAAATTGATATTGCCCTGGTCATAAACCGCCTTCACGCCAGGGTGAGCTTCCTCATCAGTGCGATAAACATTTTTCGCTTCGTGGACCTTGTCGTAGGTGTACTTCTCCTGAAGCTCCAGCACGCCCACAAACTTGCCGTCGCCATCGTCCAACCGCACCAGGCTGCCTTCCTTCAGGGGCTCAGCCACTGCCTCGGTAACGGACAGGGTCACCGGAATGGACCAGGGCAAACCATTGGCGAGACGCATATCGGTCACCACCGGCTCGTAATCTGCCTTGCCCATAAATCCTTCCAAGGGGCTCAGGGCACCGATCGCAATGGTAATCAGGTCACACAGCGCGCGATCGTCCAACGCCACCCGAGGTAGAGAATCTGCCTGGGCGAGGAACTCCGCCTTTTGCTCCGGTGAAGCAACGCGGTTGATTAATACGCCGCCGTGGGGTGCGATCGCGTCAGTGCTGGTTACGCTCATGAAAAGATGCCGGTAGGTTTGAAATTAGGGATATTGCTTGCCTGGAAGCCGCTTAAGCTGACTGCCAACCGCAGCAGAAAATTCCCATCGGTAAGGCGTTTTGCCAATGGGAAAAATTCCTTAACACAAACTACACCAAAACCTGCCGGGTCTCGCCGACTCCTTTGGAAACCCCAGGCAACACAAGCGTTAAACCTGATTTCCTGCCGACTCCAGCGCCTCAAAGGTATTAAAGATATACAGCGCCGCATCGTAGGTTTGCTGCATCATAGACAGCCGCTCCTCCGCGGAGTCTGCCAGGTCATCCATAATGAAGCGTAATCCGCCGATCATTGTATTGAGACGACCACGAACGTCATAGGACGTTTGGGTGAAGGTTTCGTAGCGCTTGGCTAGTTTTGGCGTCACCGCGTCTGACCCCTTGCCGCCTTTTTTGTAAAGGGACTTCTGCATCTGGAGACTGTCCTCAAACAGCTCCATGGTGCTCAGCATTCGAATGGAAGATTTGTAGGATTGCTCGATCAGGTCCTGGACCTCTTCCGGTGAATCAAGCCAGTCTTCTACCAGTAGCTGAAGCGCGCCAATGGTGACGTTGAGGCGGCTGCGAATTTCGTAGGAGGTGCGGTTGAAGGTTTCGTTGGCGGTTACCAACTGCTGGGATTCGGCAGCAAACTGCATCTGATACAGCTTGGCATAGTGGCCATTTTTCGCCAGCAATTCGCCGTGGGAGCCGACTTCTACCACTTTTCCTTTTTCCAGAACAGCAATTTGATCGGCGTTTTGAATGGTCGATAGCCGGTGGGCAATAACCAGCGTGGTGCGATCGCGACTTAAATTTTCGACAGCTTCCTGCACCAGTCGCTCCGATACGGTATCCAAAGCACTGGTCGCCTCATCCAAAATCAGAATTGTAGGACGGCTGATTAGGGCTCGAGCGATCGCCAAACGCTGGCGCTGTCCCCCCGAAAGCATCACCCCGCGATCGCCAATGGGCGTATCAAATCCCCGTGGCAATTGCTCAATAAACTCCAGCGCATTCGCCCGTTTTGCCGCATCCC
>JBCCTE010000456.1:0-3219 GCA_039198915.1 Cyanobacteria bacterium P01_D01_bin.73
ATTGCGATCGCCCCAAGAAAGCTAAAGGTAGAAGTCGCCATAATAACCGAACTATTTACCCAAGGTTCAAGCCGACACAAGCCCTCAAAACCGGTCCACCTACGAAAGCTAGAAAAAGCAATTGTCAGTGTCTAACAATCAGCCCTCTACTCCCAAGAAAAAGAAGCGCAAAAAAGCCACGCCAGAGCAAAAGCGCCAGGCAAGAAGACGATTTCGCTTTAGGGAAATCAAAAACTACGCCATCAATATTTTCAAACCATTGCCTAAGAAGCAAATTCGCGTTTTGCTCTTTGCTCAAGGTCGCTCCGGCAGCACCCTGCTAGAAAACTTAATCTGCTCAACGGGATATTTCAAACAGCGAGGCGAACTGCTGGGTCCCTTCCACCAGACCAAGTTTCACCAGGGTGAGGCACTCTTTCCCGTTCATTATATGAATGGGTTAGCAAAACAATCATCCGATGAGAATTTCATCTTTCACCTAAAAATCTCCCACCTAACAGACGAGCGAAAGAAGCCTGTTGATTCAGTCAAGGTCCTGAAAAGATTTCAGAAATACGGCTGGAAAATTGTGTTTCTAACGAGAAGGAATAGAGTGAAACATGCTCTATCAAACCTAGTGCGAAATGCCCGAGGAGCGGCCCACAAATTTGAAGGGGAAGAAGAAGAGAAGCATCGCCTTTTAGTAGACTGCGATAACTTCGTGGAAAGGGTCAGCAAAAAAATATATGCTGACGCCCTCGAGCGAGAAGCCGTCGAAAATGTTGAGCATATAGATCTGGTTTACGAAGACGATTTGGAGCAAGCTGATGCTCACCAAAGGTCCGTCGATACCGTTATAGAGTTTTTAGGATTAGAGAAAAGAAAGGCCGAGACATTACATCGAAAGGTGAATCAGCAATCTATGGAAGAGCTGATTATTAATTACAACGAATTCCGAGAATGCGTAGCTAGCAACGAGTGGGAACATTTCTTAGATTGATGTTCCCCCAAAAATTCCTGCCCTTCTCTTTCCTAAACTGTTCTGACAGCTAAGCTTTCTCCTCCAGGATTGCGATCGCCGCATCGTAAACAGGATCGCCCGCCACCTGCCCAATAGCAGCTTGGCTAACCTTCTGCGCTTTCTTTAGATCCTTAGGATTTTTCGTCAGGGCGATCGCCTCAACCAGCTTGTCTGGCTCAATGCCCAGCTTATTGATGTCGTGATGGTCAGGCGTTTCGTACTTCGCAACGGTCACCGCTACCCCGGAGCCGTCGGATAAATCGAACAGGGACTGAATCAATCCCTTGCCAAAGGTGCGATCGCCCACCAACAGCGCCCGATCATTATCCTGGAGGGCTCCCGCCAAAATTTCGCTGGCGCTAGCGGTACCGCGATTCACCAAAACCACCAGCGGCGCATCCGTCAAAGACGTACCGTTCGCATTGAAACTATCCAAAACTCCCTGACGATTGACCGTGTAAACGATCGCCCCCTCGTCGATCCACTGACGAGCAATTTCAATCCCCGCCTGCAACAAACCGCCGGGATTATTACGCAGGTCTAGAACATACCCCTGAGCCCCCTGATCCTCCAGGGACTCAATGGCGATCGCCACATCCTCCGCCGCATTGCTATTGAACTGACTCAGCCGGATATAGCCCGCCTTAAATCCCGATTCCGTTTCCCGCAGCTTAAAATTCACCGGGTTAATCTCCACCCGCGCCCGCGTCACCGTCACGTTCTCCGACGCCCCATCAATGTGACGCACCGACAACAGCACCGCACTGCCCACCGGTCCTCGCATCCGTTCCGCCGCTTCATCCAGCGTCAGCTCCTTCGTCGGCGTCCCATCAATCGCCTCAATCACATCCTGCGGTACGAACCCGGCACTCTCCGCCGGAGACCCCACCAGCGGCGCAATCACCACCAACTGCTCCGACTGCGCATCCAACCCAATCTGCAAGCCCACACCGGTCAACTCCCCTGCCGTATTTGCCCGCAAGCTACGGTACTGCTCCGGCGGCAAAAAACGCGTAAAGGGCTCATCCAACGTCGATAGCATTTGACGAATGGCATCGTAGGTTGCCTCGCGATCGCGAAAAGGCTTCTTCAGCGCCTTTTCGCGCAGCCCCCACCAATTTTGATCATTAAACGACTCATCCAAATAGGCACGGCTAACAGCCCGCCACGCCTCGTTAAACACCTTCTGATCCTCGGTCAGCGCCTGAGCAGGAGCCACCCCCAACCCAGTCCAGCCCAGCACAATCACCAGCAGCGCCGCCGCCAGCCTTCCCCTGCGCGACGGCCAGGTACCCTGCCATAGGGCTGCGACTCCTTGACGTGCAGATTGAAGAGAGACTTGCAAAGTTTGCAGCACGTTAAGCGGCAGTTGAAGCGATCGCAGCATGGGCATTTCGGGTAATGAATCTGGGCGACTAAAAGCAGGCAACCACTTTATTGAGACTCCTTATTTTAGGTGCTTTAGCAAGCTTGGGGCAGCGATCGCCAGCAACCCCTCACATCCGCCAGTCGAGGCCCATCAAACTCCGCCTCCATCCCTGACCACAATGCCCCAGAGAAATGCCCCAGAGAGATGACCACCCACCCCGCAGACAAGAACCAACCTTAAGTCCATTAAAAACTTCGACATTCACTTCAATGCAAACTCAATGCGAAGACACCAGGTCGTATTTTTACTTCGCGATTCTTAACCCTTCAAGCCTCAGGCAGCAATTCAACTTAACTCGCACTGGCGCCAGCAGAATCGACCCCCAACAACAAGCAACCTCGACTGGGCAATTCTGCCCCTGCTTTACATAAATACTAATTACTTAAACAGTATTTATTTTGATGCCGTTAGCATTAATGCGCATGTTAAGGTCTGTGCAAATAGAGCCGCAATAGGGCTATTTCAAGAAACCCCGTAGAAATCCCGAAATCTAGAGACTCTTTGTCCTATGTCTAAAGTGTACGAGTGGTTTGACGAGCGCTTAGAAATTCAAGCCCTTGCCGACGACGTTACTTCAAAATATGTCCCTCCCCACGTCAATATCTTCTATTGCCTGGGAGGAATTACCCTCACCTGTTTCCTGATTCAGTTTGCCACTGGATTTGCGATGACCTTCTATTACAAACCTACGGTGACAGAGGCATTTGCATCGGTTCAGTACCTCATGACTGAGGTGAACTTTGGGTGGCTGATCCGCTCCATTCACCGCTGGTCAGCCAGCATGATGGTG
>JBCCTE010000457.1:0-3208 GCA_039198915.1 Cyanobacteria bacterium P01_D01_bin.73
CGCCCCCGAGCCTGCATCGGTATAAATTTGCTCCAATGAATCTGACCAATGCAAAACCCGACTCGGTCCGAGCATTGACACTAACTAAGCAGCAAATATCAGGGTAAATACTTACGGATCAGGGAGCATTTATGGGGTGGTGGGCGATCGCTACCCCGCTCCCAACGATTAGTTCTCGAGGTTGGGAGAGCCAATCTCTGATTGCATCAAACCTTTCAAAGTTCGTTCAAGAGCAATTGTCCAAAAAGTATCATTTGGCTATCAGTTTTAAGGAAAAACTCTTAAAAAACCGAAGCTAGATGAAAAGGTTTCCGGGAAATGCCCCGAAATTGGAATTTTCCCTTGAAAGATAAAGTAAAGAAACCGTTTACGGACGACCGCTAACCTCCAATGCCAGTATGCGATTGCAGCCAGAATTGTCTATGCTGTTTGGAGCTATAACGGTTAAGTAAGCAAAAATTCCAAAGCGATTAATTCTGTCGGCACCTTCGTTTCGGGGAATGGAATATACCCGGTTTAACTGACTCGTATGTCCACAAGTCTTTCCTCTCAGTTTCTGATTCGCTTTTGGGGCGTTCGCGGCAGTATCCCCGCACCCGGTAAGTCCACCCTTCGCTACGGTGGCAACACCTCCTGCATTGAATTGTGCATTGGAGGAAGGCGGCTAATTTTTGATGGAGGGACGGGACTGCGATCGCTATGCAAGACCCTGAAGGACGGGGATCCCTTCCGCGGGTTTATGTTCTTCACCCACTATCACTGGGACCACATTCAGGGAGTGCCCTTTTTTACGCCAATTTTCTCCAACGACTGCCACCTCACGGTTTACGGCAATCACACCAACACTGGAGATCCCGTTGGGAAGCATTTCACAGAGCGCATCCTGGGTGACAGTGCCCCATTGATGCAGGGAGAAGTAAGGGCAACGCTGGAGTTTAACGACCTGTCTCCGGGCGAGAACGTTGTTATAGATGGCGATATTGAAATTAGAACCGGTCAGCTAAACCATCCCAATGGCGCAATGGGGTACCGGGTGAGCTGGGGCGGTAAAACCGTCGTTTATGCCACCGATACGGAGCACCTCCCTGATCGCCTGGATGAGAACCTGCTGGACCTGGCTGAAGGCGCAGACATGTTGGTCTACGACGCCATGTATACCGACGAGGAGTATCACAACCCCCGCTCTTCGAAGGTGGGTTGGGGACATTCCACCTGGCAGGAAGGAGCAAAATTAGCTGAAGCAGCTGGGGTTGAGCGCTTTGTCGTTTTCCATCACGAGCCGAACCATAGCGATGATGTACTGGATGCGATCGAAACAGAATTAAAATCGCGCTCTAAGCATTTCTTCATCGCCCGAGAAGGCATGGAAGTTGTGGTCTAGCCTATCTGTGATCGTTCTCCCACATTTCGGTCTTCCGACGTTTACATAGATCTTTCGATTAAGACTGCGTTAACAATCAGACTTGACGCTAATTTTCGGCATCAAATTGAGCCTCCTGCACCGCTCCGTCTTCTCCAAGAGGCTCTGGATTTTGCCCATTAAAACTTAGAAGAACTGCACCGGCATTACCTGATCGCACCAACAACGTCTCATCCGCAGCCCAGCTACGCTCCGTCCCCTCAGGTAAAACCCCTTCAAAATCCACCTGACCATCCACAACAACCCGTATCCAAGCTCGTGATGTCAACTGGACATTGACATTGACCGCCTTGGTCCCGATAAACAAAGTTTCGCTGTCTGGGAACGTCAGAGCTCCCATCCAGCCCTCAGCTTCCAAACTCGGCTCCTCTTCAGATTGCTCCCCTGTCGAGGCGTCAGCTTCTTCCGTAGGGTTATCGTCTTCTGATGAACTGTTTTCTGATGCACTGCTCCCAACCTCTTCACTGTCAGGCTCTTCGCTTATGGGATCCGGCAACGCAGATGCTTCAGCCTCAGGAGTATTTTCTGGGCTCGGTTCAGGGGAGCTGGGTGGGTCAGAAGCTTCAGGCGTAGGAGTAGGCACTGGCTTCGGCGATGGAGACGGTGACTCTTCTGGTGATGGAGAAACAGTCGGCGGCGCATCGCTGACAGGCACCGGAGAGCGCTGCTGCCCAGAGCGCTGCAATACAAAGGACAGCCCCCAAACCGCTGCCACAATCAAGACGATGTAGATGCCATAGAGGTGGGACGGGCGCAGTTGGGCTGTAGGCTTAAAGTCTGAAGTGGGGCGTTCAGGAGTCTGCACGACGGCCGCCATGGGAATTTTTGCGGCTAGGTCGCGGCCGTTTAAACCCAGGGCATTTGCAATACGGCTGATAAATCCACGGATATAAACGGGTTCGGGCAAGGCGGACCAATCACCGGATTCGATCGCCACCAGGATCCGCCGCTGTATCTTTGTCTGGGCAGCGAGGGATTCTAGGCTAATGTTCTTTTGCTCCCGCGTCTGACGCAGCTCTGCGCCGATCGCCGCCAAAGGATCCTGTGGGGAAGCATCAGTATTGGGGGAATCTTGAGTCACAAGCTTCTAAGTACATTGCGCCACATCATAGTGGCAATGTTATGAGGTGAAACGGCAGCATACCAAAGGCGGTACATCCGTTGTTAGAGACTGAACCCTAAGCTGACTTAGACCTAAATCAAATCAGGTGGTCGAATCTAGGACGATATTATGCCGATTTGCTCCTTTAGGGAACTAATTTCCCAGTTGGCTAGGTAGCGATATTCGCCAAGTTTTAGGGTGGACGTCCTAGTTTCAGAATTTTCCCATAGGGAGAGAGAGCCGATCGCCTCGCGATGCAGGGTGCGAACTGGGTGTCCCAACAGCTCGGCAGTGCGACGAATCTGACGATTGCGCCCCTCAATTAAAGTGACTTCTAGCTCCGTCGTATTTTGGGATGGATGGCTGCAAACTTTGACCGTTGCCGGCAGCGTCCGACGGTTGTCAAGCATCACTCCCTTACGCCACTGGCTAAGGACCTGGGGCGACGGACGTCCCACCACCTGCACACGATAGTGTTTGGGAATGTGGAAGCGCGGGTGGGTTAAACGGTAGGTAAAGTCGCCGTCATTGGTCAGTAGCAGGGCACCGGTCGAGTTGAAATCCAGCCTTCCCACCGGATGTAACCCTAAGTCTGTTCGCCATCGCGGGGGCAGCAAATCTAGGATGATTGGGCGATCGCGATCATCATGGCACGCACACAGAACCCCCCGTGGCTTGTTAACCAG
>JBCCTE010000458.1:0-3201 GCA_039198915.1 Cyanobacteria bacterium P01_D01_bin.73
ACTTGACTCCATACAGGTGTCTCTGAACTGCGATAGTACGCTTCAGTTCTCGTCTTCTGAGCGATGGGTTTTTTGAGAGGCAGGATATTGAGAGTCATGATAAAGGTGGGGGCTTGTCCTTCCCTTTCCCAGGGCAGATGTGATTGCTGCACCAGATGCCTTAATGATTTAAGGGAAAGGGCGGCGGAAGCGGGATAAGTCGGTATAGTGATGAATCGATAGCTCACCGATTTAAGGGTGAGCAGTATGACCCAAGGTTGCCCCATGGCTGACGCCTCGTTGCGCCTACTTCTAATTGATGCGGACCCAATTTTTCGGTTGGGTTTACAAACGGGCATCGAAGAATTGCCGGGGGTGACGCTGGTGACGGTGGGCGATCGCCCCGGCGCGCTGACCATTCTTGGCAATAAAGGGGCGACGCCGGATCCTCCAATTTCGGTGGTTTTGGTCGATGGCATCACCGACGGCTTGGACCCTAATAATCTGGTGTATGCCCCCTGGAGTCTGTGCGAAGAAATTCATCGGACTTACCCGCAGCTTCCTATCTTGGTTCTCGGCAACGGTCTATCGGAGATTGCCCTCATCCGGGCCCAGCGAGCTGGTGCGTCAGGCTATTGCACCAAAAATTCATCTGCCCAACGGCTTGTGGCGATCGCCCGACAGGTGCAGCGGGGGGAAACCGTTTGGCCAGCGCTCCCTTCTCTGGCTCCAAAGCCTGAGGCAGAAACGCCGTCGCTTAGCCAACGACAACCGCCGCGATCGCTGCGATTGGGCTGGAATAATCAGGGGTTGCGGGAAATTGATCGGGAGCTGGCGCGGCTGGAAACGTTGCTGACCACGGGAGCATTGGCTAAGTCGAAGAAGCTGGGCGATCGCGTGCAAAAGCTAGTTGCGGAAGGACGCCAGCGGGAATTACGCACCGCTCGAAAAGTATTGATTACCCTCAGCGGCGGGTTTAGCAACAAACGCCCGACAAAATCCAGCTCGAACGCTTCAGACCCAACCCTAAAGCCAGTAGCCTCGGTCATCCAGAAACCCCTATCAAGCGAACCAGCAAAATCCTCTCCCAATTCTGATCCAAAACCAGCGCTTTCTTCCGGTTCATCTGCGGTGCGATCGCAACCCAGCCCGACTCTAAGCCCCGCAGAATCCAAGCTGTCTCAAGGTGTTGATGACGATCTCAAAGAATCACTAGTTGCGCTACAAAATACGCTTTTTGATCGCTGTACCAATAAGTTGATTAATGCCCAAAATAATCAAACTGGGGCACCGTTAGAGATTGATATTTTGAAACCCGAGCAGCGAAAAGATTTGCTGTATCTGGTGCTAAGAAAGGTCGATGATTTTCTAGCTCAAATCAGGAAAGAGAGAAGTAATAAATGGGAGCTTGGTCAAAGCTTACTGGTAGTTCAAGGGCAGGATATTCAAAAGATTTGGGAGGATTGTATTGACGACTTCTTTCAGGATTATGCGACCTGTAAAGTCAATGGGGAAATTATCAAAATCCTGCCTATTCTTAAGCGCGACTGGCCGTTAATTGAGCAAGATATTCTAAGTCGAGTTGTTGAGCTGGATGGCCTAATCAATCATCTGGTTTTTGGAAGCGATATCATTGCAGACGGCGGTGTTTATCGTCTGGGCAACGTGATCGCCCTAGAGCGTGCTGAAGCGCTGTTGCAAAACTGGATACTATGCCTAGCTAACGCTGTTATTCAGCCGTTAATTAATCGCCTTTCAGATATTGAATCCCTGAAATACCAATTTTTTGATCGACGCTGGATGGCGACTCGCTACGTTGAGCGATTTCGCAATGATTTGTCCTGGAAATATCGTCTGGATCGATACGTTGAAACGCCCACTGCGATCTTTGAAAGCCGATATTGGCTATTAGTTAGTGACGGTCGTAGCATCGAAAAAATTCCTGTTTATGCCTCCAGAAATGAGGAACTGCGATCGCTATCTGGCATCCCTTTGGGCGTCACCTTACTGTTAGAAGCCCGCGATGCCGTAGCCCCGAGATTGCGCTCTGCCGTGTCGTTTTTAGGTCAAGGAACGCTCTTGGTACTACAAGCCGTAGGACGAGGAATTGGCTTGGTTGGGCGAGGAATTTTGCAGGGAATCGGCGCATCTTGGCAGGACTTTCGCAAAGGCAATAAATCTGAAGATGCCTAGCTTGAATTTCTGTTAGTTAACTGGACCAACTAATCTGGAGCTGAACGCGGAAACTCGCGCGATCGCACCTCAGAGATGTAGGACTCCACTGACGCCACCACACGATCGCCCAGATCGTCATAGACTTTGGCGAAAGGCGGCGACTTATCCGTCAGTCCCAACATATCTGCCGTCACCAAAACCTGACCGTCGCAACTGTTGCCCGCCCCAATGCCGATGGTGGGAATCGAGAGTTTCTGAGTGATTGCCGTCGCCAGCGCTTCAGGAATATGTTCCAACACGATCGCAAAAACTCCCGCCCGCTCCAGCGCGATCGCCTCTTCCACAATGCGATCACCCCCATCCTGGGTGCCCCCCTGCTGTCGATAACCCAACTTATGCACCGACTGGGGCGTCAATCCCACATGCCCCATCACCGGAATGCCCACCTCCGTCAACCGCGCCACCGTCGCCGCCATCGCCGGATAGCCCCCCTCCACCTTCACCGCCTGGGCTCCCGTTTCCTTCAATATGCGCCCCGCTGAAGCGATCGCTTGCTCGACACTGGCTTGGTAACTCAGAAATGGCAGATCTACCACCACCAGCGATCGCTCCACCCCCCGACACACCGCCTGGGCATGGTGTACCACCTGATCCAACGTCAGCGGCAACGTGGTTTCATGCCCCAACGCCACCATTGCCAGGGAATCCCCCACTAAAATGACATCCACCCCTGCCCGATCTAATAGCCGCGCCCACAACCAATCCCACGCCGTCAACATCGCGATCGTCCGCCCTTCCCGCTTCCAAACCTGCAATCGCTGCGGTCGAATCTTCATACCCTCTCCTAAAGCCACCATCGCCAAACCTTCAAAGGTTATACAAGCGACACAAGCGCCGTAAACGAACTTTCTAGGGTGCACCCATCAGGGAACATTAGCGTTTGTAAACTATACCCGGATTTTCATTATCAAAATTCATATCCTCCTAAAGTATTTGAAAAGTATTGGCTATACCTTTCCTGATATATTTCTGGGTGAGCAAGTTGGG